>NZ_AJFC01000332.1:0-25966 GCF_000256505.1 Rhodococcus sp. P14
CTCCACACCTTGTTGGTGAGCAGGAACGCGGCAACCACGAGGAAGCACAACTGGGCGAGGCGGGGGCGGCGCGGAGCCGTCCATGCGAGCCACGCGATGCCGCCGCAGGCCGCGGCGAACAGCAGCAGCGACACCGAGTTCAGGGTGGAGGTGTCCCAGCCGGACCACCCGGTCAGCGACCGCGCGACGTTGTAGATCGAATCGGGGTCCGCCCCGCGTTCGGTGTTGAGCCGGAAGAACTCGGCCCAGCCGCGCGGGTAGAGGATCATGATCGGCAGGTTCACGGCGAGCCAGGCGGCCGCCGCGGCACCGGCCGCCTGGCCCAGTGCCCGCAGCTTCCCGGTGCGCAGGCACAGCAGCAGCAGCGGACCGAACAGCAGCAGCGGGTACAGCTTGGTGGCGGCACCGAGCCCGAACAGCACCCCGGCGAGCACCGGCCGCCGCCGCGCCCAGGCCAGCAGCCCACCGGCCGCGAAGGCGGTGGCGAGGGCGTCGAAGTTGGTGAAGGCGTGCACGGCGACGAGCGGCGAGGCGGCGACGAGCGCCGCGTCCCAGATGCGGCGGCCGGCGGAGAGCGCGGTGGCCCACACGGTGACGAGCCAGGCCGCGGCGAGACCCACCGCGACGATGTCGAAGTAGATCGCCACCTGCAGGCCGCCCGGAAGCCACGACGCGGCGTCCCAGGCCTTCGCTGCGCGCATCGAGACGTACTGGTAGAGGCCGGCGAGGACCGGATACTCCATGTACCGGACCTGGGACTGCCCGTCCGGTCCGGGCTCCTCCCACGACGTCTTGTACGGGAAGGCACCGGCACTGAGGCGTTCGGCGCCGTAGAGCGGCACGACGTCGGAGTAGCACATGGCGACGTACTGCCGGTTGTCGCCCCAGTCCAGCCCGAGGGCACCGTTCTCGCCCACCGGCCCCTGCTGGATGCAGGCGGCCTTGGTGAACCAGCCGAGAGCGAGGAACACGACCGCCAGGAGCAGCAGCGCGCGCAGCGGCGTGAAGAACCGGGTGCGTCCGAGCAGGGCGTACCGTCCGACGGGGCCGCCGATGCCGGTGGACAGACGCGACACCGTCGGATCGGTCCATCCGGGTGCGTCGCGCCAGTCCGCGGAGCGGCGGTCGGCAACGAGCGGACCCGGCGACGCGAGCTCTCTCTTCTCGGTCACCCCGCGAGGCTACCCGCCGGGTGTGGCGCCGACGGGGTCCTCCTGGAAGCGGCTGTTGCCGGACTGCTCGTCCCCGCCGGCACCGGTCGACTCGTCCTGCGTCCCGAAGCCCGGCGTGTCCTCTTCCGTGGTGGGGGTCGGTGTGGGCACCTGCTGGGTGGTGGTCTGCGGCGCCACGCCCGGCATGGGGATGGTCACGCCCGGGAGGATCTCGACGTTGCGGGTCGTGATCTCCGGCGGCGTGGGCAGCTCCGGCGTCGTCCGCTCGGTCGTCGTCGGGGTCTGCGTCGTGGTCCTCGGCGGCGCCGGCGCCGAGTACGCCGGGACGCCGGCCTGTCCGGCGATCGGTTCGGGAGTCGGGAACTTCTCGACGTCGGTGCCTTGGAGGGCACCGTCCATCGTGTCCTTCCAGATGTCCGACGGCAGGCCGGACCCGTAGATCATGCCGCCCCAGCTGTTCTCCAGGGGCAGGCCCTGTTCGGTGCCGACCCACACGGCCGTCGACAGCGACGGCGTGTAGCCCACCATCCAGGCGTCCTTGTTCGAGCCGGTGTCGCCGAGCTGCGCGGTGCCGGTCTTGGCGGCGGACGGGCGGCCGCCGGCGAGGGCATGCCCGTTGGAGTACGCGGCGATGGGCATCATCGCGGCGGTGGTGTTGTCTGCCACGGCCTCGTCGACCCGCTGTTCCCCGGCGGGGGTGCCGCGGTCGAGCAGCACGGTGCCGTCGGCGGTGACGACCTTCTGCACGAAGTAGGGCTCGTGGTAGGTGCCGGACGCGGCGAGCGTCGCGTACGCCGACGCCATGTCGATCACGCGGGACTGGTACTGGCCGAGCACGATGCCGTAGTTGGGGCCGACGCCGCCCGGCTCGGTGAGGGTCTCGCCGACGCCGGGGATCTCCTCGGGGATGCCGAGCTGGTGTGCCATGTCGGCGATGGCCTGCGGGCCGTTGTCCATCTCGAGCATCATCCGGTAGAAGCTGGTGTTGAGCGACCGCTTCAGCGCCTCGGCGATGGTGCAGGTGCCGCAGTTCTCGCCCTCGACGTTGCCGATCGAGATGCCGTTGACGGTGAGCGGGCCGCTGTCGTACATCGCGGACAGCGGGTTGCCCTGGTCGAGGTTGGCGGCCAGGCCGAACACCTTGAACGACGATCCGGTCTGCAGACCGGACTGGGCGAAGTCGAAGCCACCGCCGTTGTCGCCGCCGTAGTAGGCGCGGACGGCGCCGCTGCGCGGGTCGACGGATACGACGGCGGTGCGCAGCTCCTCCGGCTCGCCGTCCATGTTCGTGCGGACCGCGTCGAGTGCGGCCTCCTGTGCCTGCGGGTCGATCGTGGTGGTGATCTGGAGTCCCTCGGTGTTCAGCAGGTTCTCGTCGATGCCCTCCTCGGACAGCTCCCGCAGCACCTGGGTGCGTAGCAGGCCCTCCGGTCCGTTGGACTGTCCGCCGTTGTCGACCTCGGCCAGCGGCACGTACCGCGGATACTGCATCGAGGCCCGGTCGGCCTCGTTCAGGGTGCCGGCGGTCACCATCCCGTCGAGGACGTAGTTCCAGCGCGCCTGGGCGCCCTCGGGGTTGGTCTCCGGATCCAGCAGCGACGGCAGCTGGATCGAGGAGGCGAGCACAGCACCCTCCTCGACGGTGAGCTCGCCGACGGGCTTACCGAAGTACGCCGTGGAGGCAGCGGCGATGCCGTACGCGCCACGACCGAAGTAGATGGTGTTCAGGTAGGCGGCGAGGATGTCGTCCTTGGACCACTGGTTGGCCATCTTGGACGCGAGGACGAGTTCCTTCATCTTGCGGGTCAGGGTGCGCTCGGAGCCGACCAGCGCCGTCTTCACGTACTGCTGGGTGATGGTCGAACCACCGCCGGCGCTCTCCCGGCCGAGGATGTTGTCGCGGGCCGCGCGGGCGAAGCCGCTGACCGAGAATCCGGGATTGCTGTAGAAGTCACGATCCTCGGCGGCGAGTACGGCGTTGCGGACGTGCTCGGGGATCTCGTCGAGGCCCACCTCGGTGCGGTTGCCCTCGGGCGGCACCACCTTGGTGATGACGGTCGAGCCGTCGGCGGCGTAGACGGTGGCGACCTGGTTGGTCTTCAGGTCACCGGGACGCGGAACCTCCTGGACGACGTAGGCCAGCATGAACGCGAGGATCGGCAGCACCAGGGCCAGGGCCACGGCCACGTAGCCGACACGCCGCACGGTGCGCCAGCGCGTCGACTTGGGGTCGCCCGGACCACGCGGGGGCTCGTCACCCCCGCCGCGCGCGGTCGGGGGCGGGGTCGGTGGTCGCCCGCCGGGGGGCGCGCCTGCGGGCCGGTCGGGCGGCTGCTGAGGGTTGCGGTTCTGCACCGGCGGCCGGTTCTGCGGCGGGAGTTGCCGGGTCCGGTCGGCCGGTGGTTGCTGCGGTCGCGGCCCGTGAGCGTCCGGCGACGGCATCCCTGCGGCCCCGTACTGCTGCGGGGGACGTTGCTGCGGCGGATACGGCTGGGGCCGCGGGCCGCCCGGCTGGGGGCGCGGCGGCGGCGGGTACGGACGTCCCTGCGGCGGGGGCATCCGCCGTTCGGCGGGCGGCGGCCCGCCGGGACCGCGCTGCGGTGGGGGACCCCCCACAGGTCCCGGTCGCCGCGGCGGCGGGGGACCTGCCGGTCCGTTCCCGTGCGGCGGCATCGGCCGGTCGCCCTGCGGGTCGTTGTGGGGGGAACTCACGTACTCATCTCCAACCGGTAGCGCGGACGCGCGGCACGCGTCCTCGTTTCACGTCTGCAGACTTCGGTCTCGTCGGGCAGCGCGCGTTCGGGCAGTGCAATGTTTCGGGCAGTGCAGTGTCGCCCGGGGACCTCACCGGGCGCGGCGGTTCAGCAGGGGTCGCGCACGGCTCACTCGCTCGCGGTGCGGCGGCTCTGGCCGGTCGACCTGCGGCGGGGCCGCTTCGGCGCGGGTTCCGCCCCCAGGACATAGGACTGGACGAGGTGGTTCCAGCTGCACGTGCGGCACACCTCGACCACGTGGACGGAGAACTCCTCCTGGCTGGCGGCCAGGCGGACCAGTTCCTCCGCGGTGCGGGCCGACCCGGACACCGGACCGAGCTTGTCGCCGAACACCCACGACACGAGTGTCAGCTGCTCCTTGCGGCAGATCGGGCAGACCACGTCACTGCCGCGGCCGTGGAACTTGGCGGCACGGAGCAGGTAGGGGCTGGCGTCGCACACCTCCGAGACGCCGGTCCGTCCCGAGTAGACCTGAGCGAGCAGCGACCTGCGCTGCAGCGCGTAGTCCACCACCTGCCGCTGTATCCGCACGGGTCCAGAGTACGTGCGGACGGCACGCGGGTGGGCAGGGTGTGGGCCGCGTGACTGTGCGACGCGCCCATATCGGACGTTCTACGCTGCCCGGATGGTGAGCCGACACACGCCGCGAACGCGGGCACGCGACATCGACCGGGCGCAGGCCTGCGGCCGCCTCGACACCGCCTACGCCGACGGTCAGCTCGACTTCGGGGAACACCGGGACCGGACGGCCCGGGCCATGTCCGCGAAGACGCTGGGCGAGCTCGCGGACCTGGTCCGGGACCTGCAGCCACCCGAGAATCCGGCGGTCCCGTCTTCGGCCCGGCGGCCCGGGCTGCGCCGGATCGTGGCGGTGGCCGTCGCGGTGGCGGCCGCGGTGGCCGGCGCGGTGCTGCTGCTGTCGGCGGGTCCGGCGCCGGAGCCCGCGGCCGTGCGGGAGCAGCCCGCCGCACCGGTGGCAGTTCCCGGCGACGGTGTCGACCCGATCGTGGTGACTCCGGTGCGGCCGCTCGAACCCGGCGGATTCGAGGGGGTTCTCGCGTCGGTGCGGGACCGCTTCGGTGACACGGTCGTGTATCGGCTGGTCCTCCGTCCGGATCGGGCTCACATCGAACGGGCGCTGCCGGACGACCCCGGCCGGATCGCCACGTACAGCTACGCGGGCGGGGCGCTACGGGCCCAACCGGTGACGACGCAGCGCCTCCCCGGCTACCGCGATGTCGACCTCGGCGGGGTCGACCCCGGGGCCCTGACCACCCGGATCGCCGAAGCCCCCGCGCTGGTCGGACTGCCCGACGGCGCGGTCTCGCACGTCTCGTTCGCCCACGACGGCACGCCGACGGCGAACATCTACGTCGAGTCCGGCGACCGCACCCGATACGTGAAGGTTCTGTTCGACGGCACCGTGCAGCGCGTGTTCTGAACTGCATCGTTACGATCTCCCGCATGATCGGCCGCCGTTCGCCTTCCACCAGGGCACGCGACGTCGATCGGGCGGCGGTCCGGGCGCGTCTCGACGCGGCGTACGCGGACGGGCAGCTCACCGGTCCCGAACACGAGGCCCGGGATGCGCGTGCCGACGTCGCCGGCACGCTCGGCGAACTGGACGAGCTGGTCGCCGACCTGCAGGCGAGTTCGGACGTCGCCGCGACGGCACGGGTCCGCGCGCGCGGTCCCGGGGTGTTCACCGCGGTCGTGGTGGCGTCGGCCGTGGCGGCAGGGGTGGCGACGTTCTCCTGGGTACGCGTCGATGCACCGTCCGCGCCGCTGGGGCCGGCGCTCGATCCGGCAGCGCTGCGGCCCGTCGTGGTGCCGACGCCGAGCCCGGTGACGCGGGCCGGCCTCGAGCAGTTCCGAGCCGACCACCTGGCGGCGTTCGGGGACACGCTGGTCGACGAGGTGGACTTCTTCGAGCAGCATGCGCGCGTCACCCGTTCCGTGCCCGGCAGCCCGGACCGCATGGTGTCGTACACCTACCGCGGCGGTTTCGACGCGGACGACGTGCCCCGCACCCGCGCCGTGGACACCGCGGTGGTCGACCTGGCGACGTTGGACGTCGAGGCCATCGCGGGGTACGTCGCGGGGGCGCCGCAGAGTGTCGGCGTACCGGACGGCACGGTCGGCCACATCTCCGTCGACGTGTCGTACGACCAGCCGTCGGTGCGCATATTCGTGAGCAATACGGCTCGCGAGACCGGTTTTCTCGAGGTGACGCCGCAGGGCGAGCTGATCGAACTGCACCGGTTCGAGAACCGGGGAACCCGGTGAGGACTCGTCGAGTGGTGGTCGCGGCGACCGCGGTCGCGGCAGGGGCTGTGACAGGGGCGCTGGCGGGACTGGCCGCGAACGCGGCGGACGGACCGCCGCCGCCACCGGAGTTGACGTCGCCGCAGGGACTGGCCCGGTTCGTGGAGGACTACCGGGCCGAGTTCGGCGACACGCTCGTCGACGACGTGACGCTGTTCCCGGAGCACGCGTCGTTCGACCGGGCGGTGGCCGACGAACCGCACCGGTATCTCTCGTACACCTTCGACGGCGAGTTCTCCTCGTGGAACAGTCCGCACACCCGGCCGTCGGATGCGGTGGCCTTCGATCTGGCAGGCCTCGACCTGGTCGCGGTGTCGCAGGTGATCCTCGGCGCTCCCGCGACCCTGCGGGTGCCCGACGGCCGGGTCGAGCAGGTCGGTTTCGACGTCGACGACGCGGGCCGGGCGACGGTCGCGGTCCACGCGCGGCGTCCGGGCACCGATCAGGGCGGGCACCTGGTGCTGGCGTTCGACGGTACGCCGATCGCGGTGTTTCCCTACGAGCCCTGAGGAAAATTACCGCTACCCGTTGTTACATGCACTGCTGTCGGTTATCGTCCTATATATCGGTGCGATATAATCGGTGATCGCATCACTCGGATAGTTCGACGACACGGTGGAGGAGGCCTCTTGCTCGAGCTGGCAATTCTCGGGCTGCTCCTCGAGTCGCCCATGCACGGCTACGAGCTCCGCAAACGACTGACCGGGCTGCTCGGCGCGTTCCGCGCCTTCTCCTACGGTTCCCTCTATCCGACGCTGCGACGGATGCAGGCCGACGGACTCATCGAGGAGGACGCAGGACCACCCGGCACCGTCAAGCGACGAGCGCGTCGCGTGTACCAGCTCACCCCGGAGGGGCGCAAGCGCTTCTCCGAGCTGGTGGCCGACACCGGTCCGCAGAACTACACCGACGACGGTTTCGGCGTGCACCTCGCCTTCTTCAGCCGCACCCCCGCCGAGGCGCGGATGCGGATCCTCGAGGGCAGGCGCCGCCAGGTCGAGGAGCGCAGGGAAGGGCTCCGCGACGCAATCGGACGGGCCAGCGGGACGTTGGATCGCTACACCCGTCAGCTTCATCAGCTCGGCCTCGAGTCCAGTGAGCGCGAGGTCCGCTGGCTCAACGAACTGATCGCCGCCGAGCAGTCGACAGCACAACGCAACACAGAAGGAGAACCCGACCATGGGTGAGAACAGCACCTCGGTGCGCGTGGCCATTGTAGGCGTGGGGAACTGTGCCTCGTCCCTGGTCCAGGGCGTCGAGTACTACAAGGACGCGGAAGCGAACACGACCGTTCCCGGCCTGATGCACGTCGAGTTCGGCCCGTACCACGTGCGCGACGTCCAGTTCGTCGCGGCATTCGACGTGGATGCGAAGAAGGTCGGCTTCGATCTCTCCGAGGCGATCTTCGCCAGCGAGAACAACACCATCAAGATCGCCGACGTTCCGCCGAGCGGCGTCACCGTCCAGCGTGGCCACACCCTCGACGGCATCGGCAAGTACTACGCCGAGACCATCGAGCTCTCCGAGGCCGAGCCCGTGGACGTCGTCCAGGCGCTGAAGGACGCGAAGGTCGACGTGCTCGTGTCCTACCTCCCCGTCGGGTCCGAAGAGGCCGACAAGTTCTACGCCCAGTGCTGCATCGATGCCGGTGTCGCGTTCGTCAACGCGCTGCCCGTGTTCATCGCCTCCGACCCGGAATGGGCCGCCAAGTTCACCGACGCCGGTGTCCCGATCGTCGGCGACGACATCAAGTCGCAGGTCGGCGCCACCATCACCCACCGCGTCATGGCGAAGCTGTTCGAGGACCGCGGTGTGCAGCTCGACCGCACCATGCAGCTCAACGTCGGCGGCAACATGGACTTCAAGAACATGCTCGAGCGTGAGCGTCTCGAGTCGAAGAAGATCTCCAAGACCCAGGCCGTCACCTCCAACCTCAAGAAGGAGATGGGCACCAACGACGTCCACATCGGCCCGTCCGACCACGTCGGCTGGCTCGACGACCGCAAGTGGGCGTACGTCCGCCTCGAGGGCCGCGCCTTCGGCGACGTGCCGCTGAACCTGGAGTACAAGCTCGAGGTGTGGGACTCGCCCAACTCGGCCGGCATCATCATCGACGCGATCCGCGCCGCGAAGATCGCCAAGGACCGCGGCATCGGCGGTCCTGTCCTGCCGGCGTCCGCCTACCTGATGAAGTCCCCGCCGGTCCAGATGGCCGACGACAAGGCCCGCACCGAGCTCGAGGCCTTCATCATCGGCGCCGACGCCTGATCCGTAGCGTCACAACACCCCTCGCGGGTGGTGGCCGAATGTCACATCGCGTCGATTCGATCGACCGAATGTGACATTCGGCCACACACACGCGTCCACACACGTTGCGTCGTCAGACCATCCGGCTGACGACGGACAGCGGCAGTACCTTCATCGCATAGGCGAGCGGTGTCCACGGCCAGGCCGGGACGTACGCCTTGTGCGGTTCCTTCTCGATCGCGGCCGCCAGTGCGCGGCACCCGGTCTCGGTGTCGACGATGAACGGCACGTTCTTCACCTTCTCGTTGATCTCCGAGCGGATGAACCCGGGGAAGATCGTGCTCACCCGGATGCCCGTGCGCGCCAGGTCCGCACGCATTCCCTCGCCGAGCGCCGCGACGGCGGCCTTCGACGCCGCGTACGTCGTGAGATTGCGCGGCATCCCGCGCACCGCACTCACCGACGAGATGAGCACCACGTGACCGGCATTGCGGGGGCGCATGAGCTCGAGGGCGGCCTCGCTCTGTGCCAGCGCACCGAGGAAATTGGTGTTCGCCGTCTGCACGTTGGCACGGAAGTAGCCCGTGCCCAAGGGCTGCCCCTTGCCCAGGCCCGCATTGACGACGACGCGGTCGAGGCCGCCGAGTTCGTCGTCGAACTCCCGGAAGACGGTGAACACGTCCTCGTGCCGGTCCACGTCGAGCCGCCGCACCGCGACGGTGATACCCGGATGCTGCGCGAGCAGTTCGTCGCGCAGCTCCTCGAGCCGCTCGGTCCGTCGCGCCGCGAGGGCGAGGTTGCGCCCCCGCGCGGCGAACTCGCGGGCCATGCCGGCGCCGAGGCCGGAGCTCGCGCCGGTGATGAGAATGTTCCTCCGCGTGCTCATGCGCGTCCCGCCTCGATGTCGTCGATCAGCGTGTTGCATCGCGAGTCCAGATAGCCCACGATCACCCAGAAGTCCTTGAACGCCGGGTTGGTGGTCTGCCCGTGGTGGTAGCGGTAGTAGATCTGCTGCGCGATCACCGCGAGCCGGAACAGGCCGAAGACCTCGTAGAAGCCCCAGTTGTCCACGGCCAGACCGGTCTTGCTCGAGTAGTAGTCGACGATCTCGCGGCGGGTGAGCATGCCCGGCAGGTCCGACGGCTGCCGCTTGGTGGCGAGCAGCATCGGATCGTCGTCGGCCTGCACCCAGTAGGCGAGGGAGGAACCGAGATCCATCAGCGGATCGCCGACGGTGGCCAGTTCCCAGTCCAGCACCGCGACGGGCTGCAGCGGGTCGTTCTCGTCGAGCACCACGTTGTCGAGCCGGAAATCGCCGTGGATGACAGCCGAGGCCACGTCGGCAGGCTGAGTGTCGTTCAGCCACTTCGTGACCCGGGCGAAGTCCGGAACGTTCTCGGTGCGCGCCTTCTCGTAGCGCGCAGTCCAGCCCGACACCTGGCGCGCGACGTATCCGGAGCCGCGGCTGAATTCGCTCAGCCCCGTGGACGCGGGGTCGACGCCGTGCAGCTCGACGAGCAGGTCGACGATCCGCAGGCACAGGGTGCGGGTGCGCTCGGGGGTCAGGGCGAGTTCGGCCGGGGGGTTCGCCCGCAGGATCGTCCCCGGCACCCGTTCCATCACGTAGAAGTCGCTGCCGAGCACGCTGTGGTCGGTGCACAGGCCCACCATGCGCGGCACGTACCGGTATGCGGGCGCGAGCAGCGACTGGATGCGGTACTCGCGGACCATGTCGTGACCGGAGGACGGCTTGGCCCCCACCGGCGGTCGGCGCAGCACGAGGTCCCGGTCGGGGTAACGCAGTAGATAGGTGAGATTCGATGCGCCACCGGAGAACTGGTGCACCTCCGGGATTCCGGCGATGCCGGCGTGCTCGCCGAGCCAGGCCGCGACGGCCGCGACGTCGAAGGCGTCCTCGTCACGGACGGCGCGGGCGTTGTCGGGAATTGTCACTTGCGACCCTCCGGGTTGGTGTACTTGCCGAGTTCGAAGCGGGCCACCAGTCCCTGGTGCACCTCGTCGGGGCCGTCGGCCAGGCGCAGCGCCCGCGCGGCCGTCCAGGCACCGGCGAGCGGGAAGTCGTCCGAAAGACCGGCGCCGCCGTGGATCTGGATGGCGAAGTCGACCACCTGCTGGACGACGCGCGGGGTGGCGACCTTGATCTCGGAGACGGCGGAGCGGGCGCCGGCCAGGCCCTGGGTGTCGAGCAGCCAGGCGGTGTGCAGCACGAGCAGCCGCAGCTGGTTGATCGCGATGCGGGCGTCGGCGATGCGTTCGCGGTTGCCGCCGAGGTTGACCAGGGGCTTGCCGAACGCGACGCGGTCGAGGCCGCGCCGGCAGGCGAGTTCGAGGGCGTGTTCGGCGAGCCCGATCAGACGCATGCAGTGGTGGACGCGGCCGGGACCGAGCCGGCCCTGGGCGATTTCGAATCCGCGGCCGGGTCCGGCGATGATCGCGTCGAGCGGCAGGCGCACGTCGGTGAACGACACCTCGCCGTGTCCGCCGGGCTCGTCGTAGAAGCCCATCGTGGACAGCATCCGTTCGACCTTCACCCCGGGGGTGTCGATCGGCACCAGCACCATCGAGTGCTGCTGATGCTTGGGCGCCTGGGGATCGGTGAGCCCCATGAAGATCAGGATCTTGCAGTCGGGACTGCCGATGCCCGTGCTCCACCACTTGCGTCCGTTGAGCACCACCTCGTCGCCCTCGACGAGGGCGGTGGCGGCCATGTTCGTCGCGTCCGAGGACGCGACCCCGGGTTCGGTCATGCAGAACGCCGAGCGGATCTCGCCGTCGAGCAGGGGGCGCAGCCAGCGTTCCTTCTGTTCGGGGCTGCCGTAGTGGTACAGCACCTCCATGTTGCCGGTGTCCGGGGCGTCGCAGTTGAAGATCGCGGACCGGAACGGGGAACGACCCATCTCCTCCGCGAGGGACGCGTACTCGACGTTCGTCAGCCCGGCTCCGAGTTCGGCGTCGGGGAGGAAGAGGTTCCACAGGCCCTGGGCGCGGGCCTTGCGCTGCAGTTCGCGGAACTCGTCGGGTACCGACCACGTCGCCGCGCCCGAACTGTCGCCGCGCGCCGCGAAGGGGGCGATCCGTTCCCGCCGCAGCGTCTCCTCGACGGGCACCACCTCGGTGGCGACGAAGTGGCGCAGCCGCTCGAGGTAGTCGCGCGAGCGTTCCGACTGACCGAAATCCATGAGGCCTCCGTAGCTCTAACTGAGCAATGCTTAGTTAGACTAGCCGGGCGCGCAGCACACCATCAAGAGGGAGGGACCATCCGTGAGCACCGAGAAGCGGCGGCGCCTTCCTCCGGAAGAGCGCAAACGCCAGCTCGTCGCCATCGGCCTGCAGGAACTGGCCACCCGCCCGATCCACGCCCTGTCCGTCGACCGGGTCGCCGAGATCGCCGGCATCTCCCGCGGCCTGCTGTTCCGCTACTTCCCCACCAAACAGGACTTCTACGTCGCGGTCGTGGCCGCGGCCGCTCGGCGCCTGCTGCGGGCGGCGGTCCCCGATCCCGACGACACCGACCCGCTGCGCGCGGTGGTGCAGCCGTTCGTGGCGTTCATCGACCGGCACGGCCGGCACTACCAGGCGTTCTTCCACGGCGGGTTCGGCGCCGATCCGCAGATCCGGACCATCCACGAGAACATGCGGAACACGATGGTCGAACGCACCGTCGCCGCGATCGGCGTCGCGCCCACACCGCTCGTCACCATGCAGCTGCGGGGGTGGTGGTCGCTGGTCGAGTCCATGTCGATGGACCGGCTCGACGAGCCGTCGGTGTCGGTCGACGACGTCGTCGACTGTGTGACAGCCGCGCTCGCGGCGTGGTGTCCTACCCCGGGATCTGGATCGTCACGCCCGGCAGCACCTCGATCTGCTGCGGCACCTGGATCTCCGGTGGCAGTTCCACCGGAGGCGCCGGGATCGTGATCGGCGGCAGCTCCGGCAGCTGCAGCTGGGGCAGCTGCACCGGGGCCGGGACGTTGTTCGACGGGGCTGTGACCCCGGTGTCGACGGGGACACCTGCCTGCCCCCCGATCGGATCGGGCCACGGGAAGCTCTCGACCTCGGTGCCCTCGAGAGCGCCGTCCATCGTGCCCTTCCAGATGTCCGACGGCAGCATCGAACCGTAGATCGACCCGCCCCAGCTGTTCGTGATGGCGGTGCCGTCCGGCGTGCCGACCCACACCGCCGTGGACAGCGACGGGGTGTACCCGACCATCCACGCATCCTTGTTCAGGCCGGTGTCGCCGAGCTGGGTGGTGCCGGTCTTGGCCGCCGACGGCCGCCCCCCGGCGAGCGCGTGTCCGCGCGAGTACGCGGCGATCGGCTGCATGGCCTGCGTGACGTTGTCCGCGACGGCCGGATCGAGGCGCTGCTCGCCCGGCGACGCGGGCCGGTCCAGCAGCACCTCGCCCTCGGCGTTGACGACGCGCTGCACGAAGTAGGGCTGGTGGTAGGTCCCCGACGCGGCGAGCGTGGCATATGCCGACGCCATGTCGATCACCCGCGACTGGTACTGGCCCAGCACGATGCCGCCCTCCGGCGCGCCGCCGTTGTGGCTGAGCGTGCGGCCGTCGACGCCGGGGATCTCGAGCGGGATGCCGGCCTCGTGAGCGGCGTCCGCGATCTTCTGCGGCCCGTTCTCCATGGCCATCATCAGCCGGTAGAAGCTGGTGTTCAGCGACCGCTTGAGCGCCTCGGCGATGGTGCACACCCCGCACGATTCGCCCTCGACGTTGCCGATCTCGAGATTGCCGACGGTCAGCGGGGCGCTGCTGAACCGGGCGTTCAGGCCGATGCCGTCCTTCAGCGCCGCGACGAGACCGAACACCTTGAACGCGGAGCCGGTCTGCACCGGGGCCTGCGCGAAGTCGAACCCGGCGCCCTCCTCGCCGCCGTAGTACGCCCGCACCGCGCCGGAGCGCGGGTCGATCGACACGACGGCCGTGCGCAGGTTCGCCGGTTCCCCCTCGAGGGTCTCGCGCGCCGAATCGATCGCCGCCTGCTGCGCCCGCGGGTCGATCGTCGTCGTGATCTGCAGGCCCTCGGTGCTGAGCACCTGGCCGCTGATCCCCGCCGCCTCGAGCTCACGGATCACCTGGGTACGCAGCAGCCCCTCCGGGCCGGTGGCCGCGTCCGCCTGCGTCGCCTGCGCGGCCGGCACCGTCGGCGGGAACTCCTGGGCGTCGCGTTCGGCGGTGTCGAGCTCGCCCATCTCGACCATGCCGTCGAGGACGTAGTTCCAGCGCGCCTCGATCGCCGGCCGGTTGAACTCGGGGTCGAGCGCCGACGGCGTCTGGATCACCCCGGCGAGCACGGCGCCCTCGGCGACCGACAGCTCACCGACCGGCTTGCCGAAGTACGCCTGCGCGGCGGCGGCGATGCCGTAGGCGCCGCGGCCGAAGTAGATGGTGTTCAGGTATGCCTGCAGGATCTCGTCCTTGGACCACTGCCTGGCCATCTTCGTCGAGATCACCAGTTCCCGCATCTTGCGGGTGACGGTCCGGTCGGCGCCGACGAGCACGTTCTTCACGTACTGCTGGGTGATGGTGGAGCCGCCGCCGGCGGTCTCCTTGCCGAGCACGTTGTCGCGGGCCGCGCGGGCGAATCCGCTCACCGAGAAGCCCGGGTTGCTGTAGAAGTTGCGGTCCTCGGCCGAGAGCACGGCGTTGCGCACGTGCTCCGGGATCTCCGCCAGGTCGACCTCGACACGGTTGCCCTCGGGTGGCACGATCCGGCTCAGCTCGGTGGTACCGTCCGCGGCGTAGACGGTCGCGACCTGGTTGGTCTTCATGTCCGACGGGCGGGGCACGTCCGTGGACAGGTACGCCACCGCGAACATCAACGCCGGCACGAGCACCAGAACGGCCACCACGGCGAGCGCGAGGTTGCCGACGATGCGCCACCGCCGCGCTTTCGCAGCGGCGGTGGGTTTTCTGTGCTGGGGGTTCGGCGGGGTCGTAGAACTCACACGTACCACTTTCTCGGATGGATCCGGGTCCGACGAAATAATCGCACCCTCTCGATCGCATGGTACGGAGTTCTGTCCCGATGTGACGGGTACCGCAGGCCGCGCAGACCCGTCCCGGCCCGCGGGCCGGGGCGGAAAAACCGCCCCCGGCCTGCGGCGATACGCCGGCCTCAGGAACCTGCGCGCCGCCAGGCCCGGAACGTCAGCCCCCACGCCACCACGCACGCGAGCAGCAGCAGCGACGGGACCACCCCGGGCGTGGCGGACAGCAACCCGGCGACCGCGCCGACCAGCGTCAGCAGCGTGACCATCGTCAGGAACCCGAGCAGCAGCTCGAGCCGCTGCCGGCGCGACGGCCGTCGGCTCACGACTTGACGCCGCCGGCGGTCAGGCCCGCGATGATGCGACGCTGGAAGATCAGCACCATCACCACCAGCGGCACCATCACCAGGGTGCCGCCCGCCATGATCGACGCATACGGGGTGACGTACGGGTCGGTTCCGGTGAAGCGGGCCATCGCCACCGTCACCGGGGCGGTCTTCTCGGTCGACAGCTGCGACATGAGCAGGAACTCGTTGACGGTCGCGATGAACGCGAGGATCGCGGTGGTGAACAACGCGGGCGCCGCGAGCGGCAGCATGATCATCCGGAATGCCTGGCCCCGGCTGGCGCCGTCCATGCGGGCGGCCTCCTCGAGCTCCCACGGCAACTCGGAGAAGAACGAGGTCAGGGTGTAAATCGTCAGCGGCAGCACGAACGAGATGTTCGGGATGATCAGGGCCTGGTACGTGCCGATCCAGTCCAGGTCGGTGAACAGCTGGAACAGCGGCGTCACCAGCGCGACGACGGGGAACATCGACGCACCGAGGATGATGCCGGTGACGAAGTACTTGCCGCGGAAGTCGTACCGCGACAGGGCGTAGGCGGTGAACACACCGACCAGCAGCGCGATCGCGGTGGTGGCCCCGGCGATGATCACACTGTTGACCAGCGCCCGGGAGAAGTTGACCTTCGCCGACGGATCCAGGGCATCCGCGAAGTTCTGCAGCGTCGGATTCGACGGCCACAGCGTGGTGCTGAACGTGTCGGCCGGGTCGCGCAGCGCCGTGACGATCATCCAGTAGCACGGGGCCAGGCCCCACACGACGATGAGCGCGACGCCGACATAGGTGCCGATACTGCCGCGCAGTGCCTTGCCGGTGCCCGGTCGGCTCATGCCGGGGTCCCCTTCCGCTGTTCTTCCTGCGTGCGCACCGCGTCGGCGCCGAGGAACCGGACCAGGACGAACGCGACCGCGAAGATGATGAGGAACGTGATCGTCGACAGGGCCGACGCGGAGTTCGCGCCCTGCCGCATCTGGTCGACCACCAGCACCGAGATGGTCGAGGTGGCCGGGTTGGAGCCCATCATGATGGCGGGCAGGTCGTACATGCGCAGCGCGTCCATCGTGCGGAACAGGATCGCGACCATGAGCGCGGGCTTGACCAGCGGCAGCGTGATCTGGGTGAACCGCTGCCAGGCGGTGGCACCGTCGACCTTCGCCGCCTCGTACACGTCCGACGGGATCATCTGCAGCCCGGCCAGGATGAGCAGCGCCATGAACGGCGCGGTCTTCCACACGTCGGCGACGATGATCGCGAAGCGCGCGGGCCACGGGTCGGCGGTCCACAGGATCTCGGTGCCGAGGATCTGGTTGGCGATGCCGTCGTTGGCGAAGATGAAGAACCACAGCTTGGCGGTGACCGCCGTCGGGATCGCCCACGGCACGAGCACGGACGCGCGCAGCAGGCCGCGCCCGCGGAACGACTTCGCCATCACCAGCGCCATCGCGAACCCGATGACCGTCTCGAGCGCCACCGTCACCACGGTGAAGAAGAAGGTGTTGCCGACCGAACCCCAGAACTGCGAGCCGAGGGTGCCCGGTGGGCACGGGATCGAGCCCGTCGCGGTGCCGCAGGTCTGCGTGATCCACCGGACGTAGTTCTCGACTCCGACGAAGCCGCCGGTGACGAACCGGCCCGTCTCGGGGTCGAGCTTCTTCGCGTCGCCGTGCAGCGACATCCACACCGCCCGGCCGAGCGGATACAGGATGACGACGGCCAGCACGACCAGCGTCGGCGCGACGAACGCCCATACCGGGATCCGCCGGCGCGGCTTCACGGCCGCGGCCGGCGGCTCGGGGGGTTCGGGGGCTCGGTGCCGGCCGCCCCCACGGCCACGGTCGGGACCGATCACTGCGGTCCCGACCGTGGTGGGGGGCGACTGATCCGCGGGCTCGACCTGCGGCTTCGCCATGTACTACTCCTGCATCAGTTGCCGGCGGTCTCGATGCCGGCGCGGGTGTCCGCGAGCGCCTGATCGACCGTCTTCTCACCGCGGATCGCCGCGTAGGCGTTGTCACGGATGGCCTTGGAGACCTGCGAGTAGTACGGGGTGACCGGACGCGGCTGCGCGTTGGCCAGGGATTCCTTCAGGGTCGCGAAGTACGGGTACTGCTCGAGGATCTGCGGGTCGTCGTAGACCTCCTCGAGGACCGGCGCGCCGCCGGCCTCGGCGTAGTAGGTCTGCGACTTACGCGTCTGCATGAACTCGAGGAAGTCGCGGGCGGTCGCCGGCGCGTCGGAGAACGCGCTGATGCCGACGTTGTAGCCGCCCAGCGTGGAGGCGCCGGGGCCGTCCACACCCGGCAGCACGGCGATGCCGTAGCGGCCGGCGACCGACGAGGACTCACCGTCGGTGAAGAAGCCCGGCCAGGTCCGCATGAACAGGGCGCGGCCCTCGCCGAAGGCGTTCTGCGACTCGCCCTCGGTGTAGGTCTGTGCGGCTTCGGGGATGGTGCCGTCCTCGAACGAGTCGACGATGAACTGCAGGCCCTCGGCGGTCTTGTCGTCGATGGCCGGGGTGGTGCCGTCCTCGGCGACGAAGGACCCGCCGTAGGCGTTGACGATCTCGGAGACGTTGACCGTCAAGCCCTCGTAATTCTTGAACTGCCCGACGTAGCAGTCGATGCCCGCCTCCTGCGCCTTCGGGCACTGCTCCTTCAGCTCCGCCCACGTCTCGGGTGCGCGGTCGACCAGGTCCGTGCGGTAGTACAGGAACGCGCCGTTGGTGTTCTTCGGCGCCGCGTACAGGGTGCCGTTGTAGGTGGCCGAGTCGACCGTGGCGGGCAGCAGGCCGTCGGTCTCGATCGCGTAGTCGCCCTCGAGCGGCCGCAGCCAGCCGTTGGCCGCGAACTCGGCGGTGTTGGTGACGTCGACGGCGATGAGGTCGTACTCGTCGCTCTGGGCCTGCATGCGCTGGGTGATGTCGTCGCGCTGCTGGTCCGCTTCCTTGCCCAACGGCTTGAAGGTGACCTGCTCGTCCGGGTGCTCCGCGTTCCAGTCGGCGATGATGCTCTCGAGTGCCGTGTTCAGCGGATCCTGACCCTCGACGATCGTGATCGGCCCGCGGCCCTCACCGCCGGCGGCGGTGCCTCCTTCGCTGCCCGAATCCGAGCCACCGTCGGAGGAACAGGCTGTGAGCACCAGCATCGACGCGGCCGACGCCGCGACCGCTGCGCGGCGCATCGCCTTCGAGTTCAGAATCATGAATGACTCCCCGTTGAGATCGTGAGAAAACCGTCGTCGGCGGCACCGGGCCACCGACATCGGCCCTTACTCTGGCATGGAGGGCACCGAACCGCAGACATTCCACCCGACCTTGATCGGTTCCGTGTCGGCGCCCGGCACCCGGTCAGCCCAGGCGACGACCGTCGGACGTGGTGAAGACGTGCACCTGGTCCGGGTCGAACCGCAGGTGCACCCGCTCGCCCTTCTGCGGCGGATTCCGCCAGTCCCCGCGCGCGACGATCTGCTGCGGGCGGCCGGCGACCTGGGCGCGGCCGTAGACGTAGGCGTCGGAGCCGAGTTCCTCGACGACGTCGACGTCCATCTCGAGGCCGTCGGGTGCGATCTCGAAGTGCTCGGGACGGATACCGACCACCACCTCGGACTCGGTGACCCGGCCGACGACGTCGCGCGGCACCTGCACGGCGGTGTCGCCGAGCATCACCCCGCGGTCGAAGACCGGCAGCGTGAACAGGTTCATCGCCGGCGAACCCATGAATCCGGCGACGAACACGTTCGCGGGCTTGTTGTAGAGCACGCGCGGTGAGGCGCACTGCTGCAGGATCCCCTTGTCGAGCACGGCGACGCGATCGCCCATCGTCATCGCCTCCACCTGGTCGTGCGTGACGTAGACGGTGGTGGTGCCGAGGCGGCGCTGCAGCTGCGCGATCTGGGTGCGGGTCTGCACGCGCAGCTTCGCGTCGAGGTTGGACAGCGGCTCGTCCATCAGGAACACCTGCGGCTGGCGGACGATGGCGCGGCCCATGGCGACGCGCTGGCGCTGACCGCCGGACAGTGCCTTGGGTTTGCGGTCGAGGTACTGCTCGAGGTCGAGCATCTTCGCCACCTCCTCGACCCGCGCCCGGATCTCCGCCTTCGGTGTCTTGGCGAGCTTGAGCGCGAAGCCCATGTTCTCGGCGACGGACATGTGCGGGTAGAGGGCATAGTTCTGGAACACCATCGCGATGTCCCGGTCCTTGGGCTCCTGCGCCGTGACGTCGCGGCCCCCGATGAGGATGCGCCCACTGTGCACCTGTTCGAGTCCCGCGAGCATGCGCAGGGAGGTGGACTTGCCGCAGCCGGACGGGCCGACCAGGACGAGGAACTCCCCGTCCTCGATCTCGAGGTTCAGCGCGTCGACGGCAGGCGTGGTCGACCCGGGGAACAGACAGGTCGCATGGTCGAAGGTCACTGGGGCCATGGCAGGAGAATAGGCGACCCCGGCGCCCCGGTGTCCTTCCGGATCGCCGCAGGCCCGAAAAGGCACCACGGCAGGCGTAACCTGCCGGAGTGAGTTCGGAGAAGATGCTGACCCGCATCGGTGGCCTGCTCCGGCAGGCGGAATCCACCGACAACCCCCACGAGGCCGACGCGTTCCTCGCCGCCGCGCAGCGGCTGGCCACGGCGGCGTCGGTGGATCTGGCGGTCGCGCGTGCCCACACGGCGGGCCGGGAGCGCCGGGCGACGCCGGTGCAGCGCCTGATCACGATCGGGGAGAGCGGGAAGAAGGGGTTGCGCACGTACGCGCAGCTGTTCCTGGCGATCGCCGCCGCCAACGACGTGCAGTGCGACATCACCACGACGTCGACGGTGATCTACGCCTACGGCTTCGCCTCCGACATCGACGTGTGCGAGGCCCTGTACTCGTCGCTGCTCGTGCAGATGGTTCGCGCCTCCGACGCCTACCTGCGTTCGGGCACCTACAAGGACGAGACGACGGTGCGCACGGTGGTCGAGACCCGCGGGGGGCGGCGCGTGCGGACGCGGGTGCGCCGGCCCGTCGCGGCCGTCACCGCGCGGCTGAACTTCCAGTCGGCATTCGCGACACGGATCGGGCAGCGACTGTCGGACGCCAAGCAGGACATCGAGCGGGAGGCGAGCGTCGACACGCCCGGGGCGGCCCTGGCGCTGCGCGACAAGCAGATCGAGCTGCGGGACTTCTACCGCAGCACGTCCGAGGCGCGCGGCCGCTGGCGCGGGTCCGCGGTGGGGGTGGGGCACTCGTCCGACGCCCGTCGTGCCGGGGACCGGGCGGGGCGACAGGCGCGCCTGGGTACCGGTCCGGAACTGCCGGCCGCGGCCCGGAGGTTGCCGCGGTGACCCGCCTGCGCGACACCCGGAGGACCGCCGTCTACGAGGCGGAATCCTTGGTACGCACGATGTTCGACCGGGCCGACGAGCGCGGCCTGCGGGTGGTGGAGCTGGCCGGATCGCAGCTCACCCTGCCGGTGGAGCGACGCTTCGCCTCCCTCGAGTCCGTCCAGGCGTACGTGGACTCGGTGCTGGCGCTGAACTGGGTGCTGGCCCGCTGGCCGCGGGCGACGGTGCGAGCGCGCGTCCGGGCACGCGCCGGAAATTCCGCCGCTCACTACGAAAGCGATTGCGCCACAATTGCACTCCCGGAGCACCACGCGAACACCGCATGGGCATTCCGCGAGCTGGTGGTGCTGCACGAGCTGGCGCATCATCTGGATCCGTCCGATCCGGACGACCCGGCGGAAGCGCCGCACGGGCCCGAGTTCGTCGACCGGTTCCTGACCCTGGTCGGCGAGATCGTCGGGCCCGAGGCGGCGTTCGCGCTGCGCGCCTGCGGCATCGCCGCCGGCGAATGACGCCTCAGCGGAGATCGGAACGATGTGACCTGTTCTTGAACCTTCCTTGGGCGTTCCTTACCGCATGCGTGAGATTGTCCCCGAACCCCTTGACGCGCCCGGAGACCTGACCGCGCCGACCCACGCTCTGCAGGTTCCTGTTTCCGGTCCGCTTACCCAAGTTGTACCGGGTCTTGCCGACCATCTCCTCGGCCTTGTGCATCACCTTGCTGGCGAGGTGAGCCATGATGCCCTCCTTGTGGATTCCGGTGGGGACGCAGCTGCGCCCGTCGAGTGTTGCGATACCCCCGTCGCGCCGGCGGGAAACGCCTCCGGGACGTACCGATCGGTCTGATAGCACACCGCTGTCGTGCCGGCGGGGCATTCCGGTCGATCGTCAGCGAATCGATGTTTGGAATGCGTAGTGTGGGCTACATCACATTCGAACCGCACCGCGGGCCCACCGCATCGGACGAGACACCGTGCGCAGCCGAGATCCTGCCCGCAACAGCGGCCACATGCAGGCGAAGGAGAACGGTCATGAAAG
Source organism: Rhodococcus sp. P14 (assembly GCF_000256505.1). Taxonomy (NCBI): domain Bacteria; kingdom Bacillati; phylum Actinomycetota; class Actinomycetes; order Mycobacteriales; family Nocardiaceae; genus Rhodococcus; species Rhodococcus sp. P14. The sequence goes on from NZ_AJFC01000332.1 coordinate 21,245, forward strand.
GTGGGGCACGAGTCGCCGCCGGGGTGAGTATCGGATACTTCCTCGGACGCACGCACAAGATGCGGCTGGCGTTGATGCTCGCGGGGGCAGGCCTGACGGGGCGCCTACCGAACAACCCGCAGGACATCCTCAAGCGTGGGGCCTCGATGGTCGGGTCCTCACCGGAACTGGTCAAGATCACCGATTCGGTGCGGGGTGAGCTGATGAGCGCCGCCCGCGCGGCCGCGGTCACCGCCGCGAGCAATCGGATCGACTCGCTCAACGAGCGGCTCCAACAGCGGGCCACCGGGCGTCCCACGGCTTCCGAGGAGGAGCCGGAGGAAGAGGAGTCCGCCGACGAGGGTCCCGAAGACGAGTACGCGGAGGGCGGATACGAACCGGCCGAGGAGTCCGCCGAAGAGGAGTATCCCGAGGAGGAAACCGACGAGGAGGAAGCCCCCGAGGAGGGAGAAGGCGCTCCGGAAGAGGCCGAAGAAGCGGAAGAAGAGGCCCCGAAGCCCGCCCGGCGGCGACCGGCCGCCAGGCGACGCACCGGCGAATCCACGAGCCGTCCCAAGACATCCCGAGCCAAGTCGAAGGCGAAGGAACCGGAGGAGTCCGGCGACGAGGACGAGGAGCCGGCGAAGCCCCGGCGACGCAGCACCCGCGCCGAGGCATCCGCCTCCGGGCGCGCTCCGGTCCGGCGAACGAGGAAGTGAGTTCGATGACGCGATCACTCGAAGACGCCACCCGCCGGCTGGGCAAGACCGCCAAGGAGACGGCCGGCAAGGCCGGAAAGACCGCCGCCGGCACGGCGGGACAGGCCGGAAAGACGGCGAGCGGCGCTGCCGGCAGCGCCGGCAAAGCGGCACAGGACCTCTCGCCCACCAAGCACCTGCAGAAGTCACTGCAGGGCCTGGCCGGCACGTTCGCCGAGCGTGCCCTGTCGACGGTCTCCGACAAGGTGACCGGAACGGCCGGGCGCCTCAACGACTATGCCGAGGGCGGGGGAGGGAATCTGCTCGGCGCGATCACCGGTGTGCAGAAGTCCGCCGAGGGGAAGTCTCCGATCACCGCGGCGCTGAGCGGCGGCTTCGAGAACGTCAAGCAGACCGCCAAGGACAAGTTCGACGACGTCAAGGAATCCCTCGGCGGCGGCGAAGGCAAGGGTAAGGGCGGCGGCAACAAGAAGCTCAAGCTCACCAACATCGTCGAGCAGATCGACGTCGGTGTTCCGATCGACCTCGCCTACGACCTGTGGACGCAGTTCGCCGACTGGCCGAAGTTCATGAAGAAGGTCGAGCAGGTCGAGCAGGCCTCCGACGAGAAGCTGCAATGGACCGGGAAGGTCTTCTGGTCCCGGCGCAACTGGGAGTCGACGATTCTCGAACAGGTTCCGTTCGATCGGATCGTGTGGCGCTCGAAGGGCGCCAAGGGCTACATCGACGGGGCGGTGACCTTCCACGAGCTCGCCGACAATCTGACCCGGATCATCATGGTTCTCGAATACCACCCGCGGGGGTTGTTCGAGAAGACCGCCAACCTGTGGCGCGCCGTCGGCCGACGAGCGCGCTTGGAACTCAAGCACTTCGAGCGGCACGTGATGACGGAGGCCGTCCTGCACCCGGACGACGTCGTCGGCTGGCACGGGGAGATCCGTGACAGCGAGGTCGTCAAGGACGACGAGACCGCGCGGCGCGAGGAGGAGGAGCAGGAACAGGAGGAGGACGTCGGGGACGAAGGTTCGGAGGACGAACTCCCCGAGGACGAGAACGAGGACGAACTCCCCGAGGAGCAGGACGAGGAGGACGAGGGTCTGCAGGACGACGAGGACGAAGGTCTGCAGGACGAGACCGAGGAGGAGCCGGAGGAGCCCGAAGAGGACGAGGAGGCACCGGCACGGCGACGGCGCGGGGGTGCAGGCACACGTAGGGGCGCCCGGCGAGGAGCACGCACATGACCATCCAACCCGCCGGTGGCGGGGGCGGCGGAGGAGGAGGCGGCGGCGGCGGCACGATGGCCCGGCCGAACTCCTCCGGCCTCGCCGACGTCATCGACACCATCCTGGACAAGGGACTCGTCATCGACGCGTTCGTGCGAGTATCGCTGGTGGGCATCGAGCTGCTGACCATCGACGCACGCATCGTGGTGGCCAGCGTCGACACCTATCTGCGATTCGCCGAGGCGGTGAACCGCCTCGAGATCGCCGACAACGAGCCGAAGGGCCTGCCGGACCTCGTCGGTGACATCACCCAGGGCGGGGCGAAGCACAAGACCAAGGGCGCGCTCGAGGCCGCGGGCGAGAAGGTCATGGACTTCCTCGGCGACGTCGAGGACAAGCGGCAGACGGCGAGCCGACCGAAACGAAGGGGGGATTGATGTCCGCCGATCAGGCCGCAGAGGCACCCGAGAGCGAGGGCGGGCAGAGCACCGCGATGTACGTCTACGGCATCGTGCCGGCCGACGTGGAGCCCGAGGAGCACGCGAAGGGCGTGGGAAAACCCCCGAGCGACGTCGCGGTGGTGCGTCACGGCGACGTCGCCGCCCTCGTCAGCGAGATCTCCGTCGACCGGCCGCTCGGCACGCCCGACGACCTGAAGGCGCACGCCGAACTGCTGGACGGTTCCGCGGCCGTCGCGCCCGTGCTGCCGTTGCGGTTCGGGGCGGTGATGACCGACGCCGAGGCGGTGGAGAAGGAACTGCTCGAGGAGAACCACGACGAGCTGAAGGCGGCCCTCGACGAGCTCGAGGGCCGGGCACAGTTCGTGATCAAGGGCCGCTACGTCGAGAACGCCGTGCTGCGCGAGGTGCTCGACGAGAACTCCGAGGCCGCCCGGCTGCGCGAGGAGATCCGCGACAAGTCGGAGGACGCCACCCGCGACGCCCGCATGGCGCTCGGGGAGATCATCACCCAGGCGATCGAGGCCAAACGCGCCGAGGACACCCGTCGGGTGATCGACGCCCTCGAGGCCCTCGAACCGATGGTCAACGAGCGGCAGCCCACCCACGAGGAGGACGCGGCGCACATCGCCGTCCTCGTGGAGCTCGACCGGCAGGACGAGCTCGAGGAGGCGGTCGGCTCGCTCGCGCAGGAATGGGACGGCCGTGTCGAGATGACGCTGCTGGGCCCGATGGCGGCGTACGACTTCGTGATGAAGCGGGAACCGGAGGGCTGACGCATGGGACTGATCTCGGCCATCCTCACGCTGCCGCTGGCACCGGTCAAAGGCGTGCTCTGGCTCGGCGAAGTCATCCAGGACCAGGTCGAGCAGAAGATGCACGACCCCGCGACCATCCGGAAGGAACTCGAGGAGATCGACGAGGCGGCGGCGGCCGGTCACTTGTCGGAGGACGAGAAGGAGGAGGCACAGCAGGCGGTCCTGGACCGCATGATCCGGCCGGGCGGCGGCACGACACCCGCCGCGAGGGGGGAGTGAGAACCCGTGAGCGCCAAGGCGACGCCCGAGGATCCCGGCGACGGCCACGACGAGGAAGCGGGCGAGCCGCCGGCCCTGACGGCAGGGGAGGCCGCCGCGACCGCGATCGAGCACCTCGTGCAGCTGACCTCGAAGGAGCCGCAGGGCGCCACGTCGGTGGAACCGGCCGATCACGGCTGGACGGGGGAGGTCGAGGTGCTCGAGGACCGGCGCATCCCGTCGTCGGCGGACATGCTGGCCCTCTACGAGGTGGAGATCGACCTGGACGGCAACCTGCTGGCCTACCGCCGGACCAAGCGGTACGGCCGCGGCAGCAGTGACATCGGCGAAAGGGACCGGCGATGACGGTGGTGGGGGGCAGTTCGTCGCCGCAACCGTACGGGGGTGGCCATCAGTCGACGAACCTCGGCGACATCCTCGAGCGGGTGCTCGACAAGGGGCTGGTGATCGCCGGGGACATCCAGGTGAACCTGCTCGACATCGAGTTGCTCACGATCAAGCTGCGGCTGGGGATCGCATCGCTCGAGACGGCGAAGGCGGTGGGCATCGACTGGTGGGAGTCGGATCCGTGGCTCAGCAGCAAGGCCCGCAACCGCGAACTCGATCGGGAGGACGACAAGCTGGAACTCGAGAACCGGCGGCTGCGCGAGCGGATCGCCGAACTCGAGTCCGGGCAGGGCCGCCGCGAGGCCGTCGAGAGCGCTCGTGTGGAAGAGGAGGATCGTGACTGACGGAACCGGAGTGTGGCTGTACGCCGTGACGGACGACCGGCTCGCCGAGGGGGATCTCGGCGGGCTGGCCGGCGTCGCCGGCGAGTCGGTGCGCGCCGTGGGATCCGGGGGGCTCACGGCCGTCGTGGGTTCGGTGCCGCTCGCGGTGTTCGGGGAGGAGCCGCTGAAACGCAATCTCGAGGACCTGTCGTGGCTCGAGGCGACGGCCCGGGCGCACGACGCGGTCGTCTCGACCGTCGCCCAGCGCGGTCCGGCGGTCCCGTTGCGCCTGGCGACCGTCTACCTCGACGACGCCCGTGTGCGCGACCTCCTGGACGAGCGGCAGGCGGACTTCGAGTCGGCGCTGACCCTCGTGACGGGTCGCACCGAATGGGGTGTCAAGGCGTACGGCGACCGGCAGGCCCTCGCCGACGCGGTCGCGGAAGCGCAGATCGCGGGCAGCGCCAAGGGTTCGGGAACGGCGTATCTGCTCCGACGCCGCGCGCAGCTGGCCGCGCAGGAGTCCGTCGAACGCGACGCCGCGGCCCGCGCCGACGAGATCCACTCCCGGTTGCTGCGGCAGGGGGGCCCCCGGG
>NZ_AJFC01000333.1:0-7407 GCF_000256505.1 Rhodococcus sp. P14
GAGCGGCCGCCGGGACTGGATGGTGCTCAACGGCACCTATCTGGTGGACGACGACCGCGCGGACGAGTTCGCGAGGGCCGTCGAGGAACTCCGCAAGGAGTATCGCGGGATCCGGCTCGAGCTGACCGGGCCGTGGCCGCCGTATTCGTTCGCCGGCGTCGAACGGGACACGGCATGAAGCACGTCGACCCCTCCGTGGACGGCGAGCGTCGCATCGCCCTGATCGATCTGCTGGACCGGGTGCTCGCCGGCGGCGTCGTCATCACGGGCGACATCAAGCTTTCGATCGCGGACGTCGACATGGTGCAGATCTCGCTGCGGGCGCTCATCTCCTCCGTCAGCACGCTGTCGGTCACGGCGATCGAGCCACCCGTCCCGCGGGACGCCCTGGAGCCTCCGGTCGATGACTGAATTCGAGGGCATCCCACCGCGTATCGACGCCGATCCCGAGTCGGTCGAGCGCGGACTGGTCACGCTCGTGCTCACCCTCGTGGAGTTGCTGCGGCAACTGATGGAACGGCAGGCGTTGCGGCGCGTGGACGAGGGCGACCTGAGCGACGAGCAGATCGAGCGCATCGGCACCACCCTCATGCTGCTCGAGGAGCGCATGGGGGAGTTGCGCGACCACTTCGGGCTCACCCCCGAGGATCTCAACATCGACCTCGGACCGCTGGGGACGCTGCTGCCCCGGGAGTGAGCCCGTGTCGTCACATGCCGGCGACCTCGATGCGGTCGTAGTCCGCGACGGACCCGGCAAGCACCCGCACGTGGTCCTCCATGGTGCCGAGCGTGTGCTCGATCGCGGTCAGCCGGCTCACGTAGTGGCCCACCGGGTATTCGGCGGTGATCCCGATACCGCCGTGCATCTGGATCGCCTCCTGCCCGAGCTTCCGGGCCGACCGGCCCACCTGCAGCTTCGCCCGCGACGCGATCGTCGGGTCGACGATGCCGTCGGCGAGGGCCATGGTGGCGTACAGGCTCATGCTCGACGCCAGTTCGAGCAGGACGTACATGTCGGCCGCTCGATGGGTCAGCGCCTGGAAACGGGCGAGGGGGGCGCCGAACTGCTTGCGCTGCTTCAGGTAATCGGTGGTCAGGCGGAGCGTCTCGGACAGCGCACCGACGGCCTCCGCGCACAGCGCGGCCTGCGCCCGCACCTGGGCGGCGGTGATCGCCGCGGTGACGTCCGCGGCCTCACCGAGCGGCACGGCGGCCGCCGAGTCGAGGACGAGCTGCGCGGCGCGGCGCTCGTCGTGGGTGCGGTACGGGGTGCGGGTGACGCCGGCCGCGTCGGCGTCGACGAGGAACAGCCCGACCCCACCCTCCGGCAGCCGCGCCGAGACCACGAACGTCTCGGCGCAGTCCCCGTGCAGCACAGGGTTCTTGCGGCCGGTCAGGGTCCAGCCGCCGCCGCTGTGGGCGGCGCTCGTGGCGACCTCGACTGCCGGCCAGCGGCTGCCCGGCTCGTCGTGGGCGAACGCGAGCAACAGCGCGCCCTCCGAGAGGCGCGGCAGGAGGTCCGTGCGCTGCGCGTCGGTGCCGACCTCGGCGACGAGGCCGCCCGGCAGGAACACCGCGTTCAGGAGCGGTTCGGGGGCCAGTGCCCGGCCGATCTCGCCCATCACGGCCATGATCTCCACCGGTCCGGCACCCATTCCGCCGTGCTCCTCGGCGAACGGCAGGCCGAGCACGCCGAGCTCGGCGAGCTGGCGCCACACGTCGGTGCTCCAGCCGCGGTCGGTATCGGCGACCTTGTTACGGGTCTCGGTGTCGTAGGTGCCCGAGAGCACGTCCCGGACCGTCTTGCGGAGCAGGTCCTGTTCGGTATCGAGTTCGAAGTTCATGACAGTGGCTCACAATCCGAGGATCGAGGAGGCAATGATCGAGCGCTGCACCTCGCTCGATCCGCCGTAGATGGACACCTTGCGGTAGTTCAGGTAGGTCGGGGCGGTGCGCTGCGCCCACTCCGGCGAGTCGATACCCTCCGCGCCGACCGGCAGCGAGTCGGGTCCGGCGATGTCGGTGAGCAGTTCGGTGACCGCCTGCTGCAGCTCCGAGCCGCGCAGCTTGAGCAGCGACGACGCCGGATTGGGCTTGCCGTCGGCGGAACCGGCGACCACCCGCAGCTGGGTGAGTTCGAGTGTGAGGAGCTCGTTCTCGATCTCGGCGAGGCGCGCGGCGAACGGCGGATCGTCGAGCAAGGTGCCGGATCCGGCACGGGTCTGTGCGGCGAGCTGCTTGGCGCGGGCGAGCCGGACCTTGGTGGCCCCGACGCGGGCGATACCGGTGCGTTCGTTGCCGAGCAGGAACTTCGCGTAGCTCCAGCCCGCGTTCTCCTCGCCGACCAGGTTCTCGGCGGGGACGCGCACGTTCTCGAAGAAGACCTCGTTGACCTCGTAGCTGCCGTCGACGAGCTTGATCGGACGGACGGTCAGGCCGGGGGTGTTCATGTCGATGAGCAGCATCGAGATGCCGGCCTGCTTCTTCGGCGCATCCGGGTCGGTGCGCACCAGGCAGAAGATCCAGTCGGCGTGCTGGGCGAGGGTGGTCCACGTCTTCTGGCCGTTGACGATGTAGTCGTCGCCGTCGCGCACGGCGCGGGTCTTGAGGGAAGCGAGGTCGGAGCCGGCCTCGGGCTCCGAGAATCCCTGACACCACCAGATGTCGAGGTTCGCGGTGGCGGGCAGGAAGCGCTCCTTGAGCTCCTGCGACCCGAAGTGCGCGATCACGGGTCCGATCATGGATGCGTTGAACGGCAGCGGATCGGGCACGGAGGCGAGCTGCATCTCGTCGAGCCAGATGTGGCGCTGGACGGGGGTCCAGTCCTTGCCACCCCACTCGACCGGCCAGTTCGGCACCGCCAATCCCTTGGCGTTGAGGATCTGCTGGCTCCGGACGACCTCGTCGCGTTCCAGGTGCCGGCCGGCCACGACTTTCTCGCGGATCTCGGCGGGGAACTCGGTGGTGAAGAACGTGCGCAGTTCGTCGCGGAACGCGAGCTCTTCGTCGGTGAGCTTCAGGTTCATGGGGGCCTTCCATCACGGTTGTGCCTGTGCGAGCGCAACACCGGCGACGACCGATCCCCGCGCCGCGCTACCTGATTCGCCGGGACGAGGGGGTGGTTCGCTCTGGTGCTGCCTACTCCCCGACTGTAACCTGACAGTGTTAGGTTGTCCAGGTCCCGGATCCGACGAGGAGGGAGCATCGATGGCCCGGCCCCGCACCCCGCTTCTCAGCCGCCCGCTCATCCGCGAGACCGCGCTGCGCCTCGTCGACGAGCACGGCCTCGACGAACTGTCCATGCGCAAGATCGCCGCGGAGCTCGGCGTCCGCGCCCCGTCGCTCTACAGCCACTACGCGAACAAGGACGAACTGCTCGACGACATCGCCGACCGGATCGGGGAGTCCGTCGACGTCGGCGGGTTCGACACCGACGACTGGCTCGACGCGCTGCGGCGCTGGGCGAGGTCCTACCGCGCCGCCCTCGCCGAGCACCCGAACCTCGTCCCCTTCCTCGCACGCAGCCCCGGCCGGCGAGAGCTCGCCCTCGACCACGCCAATGCCGTGCACGGCGGTCTCACCCGTTGCGGCTGGCCCCCGCGCACCGCAACCCTGATCGGCGCGTCGATCAAGTACCTCGTCGTCGGCTCGGCCATCGCCTCGTTCTCCGGGGGCTTCCTGGACGATCTCACCATCTACCGGGAACGCTATCCGCATCTGTCCCAGGCACACCGGCTGCGCGAACATGCGGACGAGATCGACCGCGACGGATTCGAGCTGGCGCTCGAGTCGTTCCTGCAGGGCCTGGCACAGCGGTTCGCGAGCCTCACCGGCGCGGACCGCTGAGCGGTCTCAGGTACGGCGCAACCGCACGAACCGCAGCTGCCGGCCCGCCGCCCGATAGTCGGCCTCGCTGCCGTCGACCTCGAACCCCATCGCCGCGCACAACCGCGGCGCAACCTTCGGGTGCCGGCGCCCGTACCGCGCCATGAACTCCGCGGCGTCGTCGGGCGGCAGGAACTCGGCGGTGACCGCCAGCTTCTCGCGCCCCGACTCGATCCGCGCCGCGGGGTGCGCCCGCAGGTTGCGGTACCAATCGGTCTGCTTCCCGAAGCCGACGGCCACGACGAATCCGCCGGACGTGTCCTCGTGGTTCACCACCTCGAGCACCGTCTGCCGGGGCACGCCGCTGCGCCGGCCGACATGGTGCAGCAGCAGGAATCTGCGACCCAGCACTCGCCCCAGCCCGATCCGGTAGAGGTGGATCGGAGCACGCAGGAATCGGCGGCGCAGCCCGGTCGGTGGTGCGGCAGGTTCGGTGAGGCGCATTCCTTCACTGTGCGCCCGAGCCGTCGGCCGCACCACCGGAACGCGGCCGCGGATCGGCTGCGAGACCCGCGCGACGGCCCTACCGTTGACCCATGCACCGTCCCATACGCATCGGTCTCCAACTCCAGCCCCAGCACCAGCCCGACTACGGGAAGATCCGCGACACCGTGCTCCGCGCCGAGGACGCGGGCGCCGACATCGTCTTCAACTGGGACCACTTCTATCCCCTCTCCGGGGACCCGGACGGCGCCCACTTCGAATGCTGGACGATGCTCGGGGCCTGGGCGGAACAGACCGAGCGCGTCGAGATCGGGGCGCTCGTCACCGGCGGCGGCTACCGCAATCCCGATCTGCTCGCCGACATGGCCCGCACCGTCGACCACATCAGCGGCGGCCGGCTCATCCTCGGCATCGGCGCCGGCTGGTTCGAGAAGGACTACGACGAGTACGGCTACGACTTCGGCACCAAGGGTTCCCGGCTGAATCTGCTCGGCGAATACCTGCCCCGGATCACCGCGCGGCTCGCGAAGCTCAACCCCCAGCCGACCCGGCACATCCCGCTGCTCATCGGCGGCGGCGGACCCCGCAAGACCATCCCCCTGGTGGCGCAGTACGCCGACATCTGGCACAGCTTCGGCGACCTCGACACCCACAGGGAGAAGGCCGGGATCCTCGCCGCGCGCTGCGCCGACGTCGGCCGTTCGCCGAACCAGATCGAACGGTCCGTGCCGTGGCGCGGTACCGGGAACGCGGCCCCGCTGGTCGAGGCCGGCGTCACCCTGTTCACCGTGGGAGTGAGCGGACCCGACTACGACCTGACGGACCTCGTCGAGGCGATCGGGTGGCGGGACGAGAACTCCGCGCCGCCGCTCTCCGGCCTGGCCTGACAGCGGGCTCGGGCCGCCGGGGACGCGGCAACCGGAGTGCAGGGTTCCCGGCTACCCGCGAGCCCACCGTTGCGCCGAACCAGTCACTCTGTTTACTGTAGTTGAAACCACGGACGGTCGAACCCAGGCGGTGAGCGGCGTGAACCCTGCGGGCGTGTGGATCGCCGGTGGATACCAATCCGACTTCGCGCGGAACCTGACCAGGGAAAATCGGAACCTTGCGGACCTCGTCGCCGAGACGGTGACGGAAACGCTGCACGACGCCCGCATCGACGCCGCCGACGTCGGGGTGATCCACGTCGGCAACGCCTTCGGACCGCTCTACACCGGTCAGGGACACCTCGGCGGCATGCCGGCCTCCGTGCTGCCCGAACTGTGGGGGATCCCGGCCACCCGGCACGAGGGGGCCTGCGCATCCGGCTCACTCGCCGTGCTCGCCGCGACGGCCGATCTCGAGGCCGGGCGCTACGACTGTGCCCTCGTGCTCGGCGTCGAACTCGAACGGTGCGTCCCCGGCGACGCCGGCACCCGGGTCATGGACGCCGCGGCCTGGGTCGGACAGGAAGGTGCCGAGGCGAAGTACATGTGGCCGTACATGTTCGACAGGATCGCCGACGAGTACGACCGCCGCTACGGCCTCGACGACGAGCACCTGCGGGCGATCGCGGAACTGAACATCCGCAACGCGCGCGCCAATCCGAATGCGCAGACCCGCAACCGGACCTACGGACCCGGGAGCTTCGGCCCGGACGACACCGCCAATCCGGTGGTCGAAGGACGCCTCCGCAGGACCGACTGCAGTCCGTTGACGGACGGGGCCGCAGGCGTGGTGCTGCTGAGCAACCGCTATCTGAGCCGGCACCCCCGCACCGTCGACGACATGACCCGCATCCTCGGCTGGGGCCACCGCACGGTCGGACTGTCCTTGTCCGGCAAACTCACCCGCGACGACGACGATCCCCTCGTCATGCCGCACGTGCGCGCCACGATCGTCGACGCGTTCGAGCGGAGCGGCATCGGCGGCGTCCGCGACCTCGACCTGATCGAAACCCACGACTGCTTCACGGTCGGCGAATACCTGGCCGTCGACCACTTCGGGATCACCGCCCCCGGCCGGAGCTGGCAGGCGATCGAGAACGGCGACCTCGAGATCGGTGGCCGCATCCCCGTGAACCCCAGCGGCGGGCTTCTCGGCGGCGGGCATCCGGTCGGCGCCACCGGAGTCCGGATGCTGCTCGACTGCCACCGCCAGATCACCGGGCGCGCCGGCGACTACCAGGTGCCCGGCGCCGCCCGAGCCGCGACCCTGAATATCGGCGGAAGTACCACCACCACGGTCGCTTTCGTCGTCGGCTGAAAGGACTTCCATGGAACTCGAGATCCTGGGACGGGCGCTGTCCACCCTGCCCGCGGACGACGACCACCCGTACCGCACCGGTCCGTGGCGTCCGCAGCACACCGAGCGTCGCGCCGACGACCTCGAGGTGGTCGGCGACCTGCCGGCCGACCTGGACGGCGTGTACCTGCGTAACACCGAGAACCCGGCGCACCCCGCACTCGAAGGTCTCTACCATCCGTTCGACGGTGACGGCATGGTGCACGTCGTCGGCTTCCGGGACGGAAAGGCCTTCTACCGAAACAGATTCGTGAGGACCGACGGTTTCCTGGCCGAGCAGGAGGCCGGCGGCCCGCTGTGGGCGGGCATCGCCGAACGGCCCCAGAACTCGATCCGCCGGGACGGCTGGGGCGCCCGCGGCCACATGAAGGACGCCTCCAGCACGGACGTCACCGTGCATCGCGGCGTCGCCCTGACCAGTTTCTGGCAGTGCGGGGACCTCTACCGCCTCGACCCGACCACCCTCGAGACCCTGGGCAAGGCGACGTGGGACGGCCGATTCCCCTCCGACTGGGGCGTTTCCGCCCATCCGAAGGCCGACGCCCGCACCGGCGAGTTGCTGTTCTTCAACTACGGCACCGACGCCCCGTACCTGCACTACGGCGTGGTCGACGCCGAGGACCGGCTGGCGCACTACGTCGACATCCCCCTGCCCGGCCCGCGCCTGCCTCACGACATGGCATTCACCGAGAACTACGCGATCCTCAACGACTGTCCCCTGTTCTGGATCCCGGAGGCCCTCGCGCACGGCAAGTACGTGCCGCGCTACCACCCCGACCTGCCGATGCGGCCCCC
>NZ_AJFC01000334.1:0-3067 GCF_000256505.1 Rhodococcus sp. P14
TGCGGCTCGGCGTCCTACCCCGGCGCGGCCGCCCGGACCAGATCGTCTGGTTCGACGCCGACCCGACCTACGTGCTGCACTGGACCAACGCCTACGAGGACGGCGACGAGATCGTGCTCGAGGGATTCCATCAGGAGACGCCGGAACCGCCGGACGACGGCACCGGAACGCTCTACCGGCGGCTGTTCCGTTCGCTGGCGCTCGACCGCATGGGCACCCACCTGCATCGCTGGCGGTTGAACCTGCGCACCGGTTCGCTCACCGAGGAGCGGCTGTCCGAGTCCGTCACCGAGTTCGGGATGATCAATCCGCATCACGGCGGCATCCGTCACCGCTACACCTACGCCGCGACGGGGGTGCCGGGCTGGTTCCTCTTCGACGGGCTCGTCAAACACGACGTGCAGACCGGAGCAGAGGAGCACTACTCGTTCGGCGAGGGCGTCTTCGGCAGCGAGACGGTGATGGCGCCCCGCACCGGGTCCGCGGGCGAGGACGACGGCTACCTGATCACGATCACCACCGACATGAACCGGGATCGGTCCGAATGCCTGGTCTTCGACGCACGGCGACCGGCGGACGGCCCGCTCGCGCGGATCGGGCTGCCCGAACGGGTCTCGAGCGGCACCCACTCGACGTGGGCGGCGGGTTCGGACCTGCCGGGGTGGCGGGACGCGGACCGGGCCGGCGACGTCCTGAACCTATGATCATGTGTCGATGGCAGGTTCCGGCACGGTCACCGAACTCGAGCCGGGCGGTGACAACGCGATCGCGGTCACCCTCGGCATCCTCGGCGACGAATGGAACCTGTGGATCCTGCGGTACGCGTTACAGGGCGACCGCCGCTACCGGGACTGGATCGAGCGGGGGGAGATCTCCAACGCGGTGCTGACCGCGCGGCTGACCCGCCTCACCGACGCGGAACTCTTCGAGCGGGTGCAGTACCAGGCGCGGCCGGCCCGGCACGAGTACCGATTGACGGCACGCGGCTACGGCATGTGGCCGGTCCTGCTCACCATGTGGGCGTGGGAGCAGCAGTGGGCGCCCGACCACAGGGGCCGGCTCCCGGCCCGCCGGCACACGGGCTGCGCCGCCCGGTTCACCCCGGTCCTCGTGTGCGGCCACTGCGACCGTCCCGTCGGCGCACCCGACGTCGAGGCGCAGCTCGGCCCCAGCGGGCAGTGGTCGCGGAGCGTGCCCGCGGCGACCGGGCGCCGCCGGTCCGGCCGCGCTCGCTCGCCCGAGATCCTGCCGCACACGATGGAACTGCTCGGCGACCGGTGGTCGGCGGCACTGCTCGGGGCGGCGTTCCTCGGCGCCACCCGCTACGGGCAGTTCGCCGAGCGCATGGGTGCGCCGCCGGCGGTGGTGGCCGGCCGGCTCCGGCGCTTCACCGAACTCGGCGTGCTCGAGGAACTGCCCAATCCCGCCCGCCCGGCATGGGTGACCTATCACCTGACCGACAAGGGGCGCGCGTTCTTCCCCGTCGTCGCCTGCATGATCGACTGGGGGCTGCGCTGGTTCCGCGCACCGGAGGGACCCGCGATCGTCCTGTGTCACCGCGAGTGCGACCACACCTTCACCCCTGTCCTGACGTGCAGTCACTGCGGGGAGCGGCTGCGGGCCTCCACGGTCTCGATCGAGCCGTCCGGCGGTTGACCCGCCCGTCCGGCGGCTCGATTCGGATTAGGCTCCCACCATGCCCGAATCCGTGATCGCGAAACGGAGCACCGTCGCGGCGCTGCTCCTGGCGGTGCTCCTGGCGCTGACTGCGACGGCCTGCTCGTCGGGGGGTGATCGACCGTCTGCTCCCCAGGATCTGTGTTCCCCGCCCGGAGTCGGCTCGGCGTCCGCGGCGCCGGCGAACCTGGACACGTCGGCCGCCGCCGCGGAGGACCGGTACACGACGCCGGACGTGGTGTCCCTGGACTCGGTCGACGTCGCGGGGCTGAACCTCGTCACCCCCGGCGTGCTCACCGTCGGCACGCTCTCCGACGCGCCACCGAGCATCTGCGTGAACTCGAGCGGCGAGTTCACGGGCTACGACAACGAACTGCTGAAGGCTGTCGCGGAGAAGCTCGGGCTGCGTGTGCAGTTCGTGGGCACCGAGTTCGCAGGCCTGCTCGCCCAGGTGGCCGGCCGGCGCTTCGACGTCGGCTCGTCGTCGATCACCACCACCGACGAACGGCGCCAGTTGGTCGGCTTCACCAACGGCTACGACTTCGGGTACTTCTCGCTGGTCGTGCAGAACGGCAGCCCGATCCGCGGGTTCGGCGACCTGAACGCCGCCACGCGCATCGGGGTCGTGCAGGGCACCGTGCAGGACGACTACGTCGTCAACACCCTCGGCCTCGATCCGGTGAAGTTCCCGGACTACAACACCGCCTACGCGAACCTGAAGACCGGCCAGATCGACGCGTGGGTGGCGCCGTCGCAGCAGGCCGAGGGCGCCATCGCCCCCGGCGATCCCACGTCGATCGTGCAGAACACCTTCAGCCTCAACAACTTCGTCGGCTGGGCCGTCGCGAGGGAGAACCAGCCGCTGATCGACGCCCTGAACTCCGGGCTCGACGCGGTGATCGCCGACGGCACCTGGGCCGAGCTGTACACCCGATGGGTGCCCCGGGAACTGCCCGAGGGCTGGAAGCCCGGCAGCAGGGCCGCGCCGGAACCGGACCTACCGGACTTCGCGGCGCTGGCCGCCGAGAACGCCGGCGAGGAACCGGGAGCGACGGCACCGAAGTCCACGCTCGAGCAGCTGCGCGAGACGTTCTTCTCCTGGGAGCTGTACCGGCACGCCTTCCCCGATCTGTTGAAGACCGGGTTGCCCAACACCCTGATCCTCGCCGTCACGTCGGGCGTCGCCGGGACGATCCTCGGGATGTTGCTCGCCATGGCCGGGATCTCCCGCACCCGCTGGCTGCGCTGGCCCGCCCGCGTCTACACCGACATCTTCCGGGGGCTGCCCGCCGTCGTGATCATCCTCCTCGTCGGCCTCGGTGCCGGACCGGTGGTGCAGGGCCTGACGGGCAACAACCCGTACTGGCTCCCCCCCCCCCCCCCCCCCCCC
>NZ_AJFC01000335.1:0-15976 GCF_000256505.1 Rhodococcus sp. P14
CCGGGGCAGATGGAGGCTGCCCGCGCCCTGGGCTTCAGCTACCGCCGGGCGCTGACGCTGGTGGTGATCCCCCAGGGGGTGCGGCGCGTGCTGCCCGCGCTGATGAACCAGTTCATCTCGCTCATCAAGGACTCGTCGCTCATCTACTTCCTCGGCCTGCTGGCCACCCAGCGGGAACTGTTCGCCGTCGGCCGCGACCTGAACGCCCAGACCGGCAATCTCTCCCCGCTCGTCGCGGCGGGCCTGTTCTACCTGATCCTCACGGTGCCGTTGACGCACCTCGTGAACTACATCGACCACCGCCTGCGCACCGGCCGGCCCGAGGCCACCCTCGACCCGCTCGAACAGGAACTCGTCGTGGAGAGGGGCTGACCGATGCCGACCACCGTCCCCGAGAGTGTGTCCCTCACCGGGACCGGGCTGCACCTGGCCTTCGGAACCAACCGGGTGCTGCGCGGGGTCGACATCCACGTCGACGCCGGGAAGACCGTCACCGTGGTCGGCCCGTCCGGTTCGGGCAAGTCGACCCTGCTGCGCGTGCTCAACCGGCTGCACGAACCCGACGCCGGCGACATCCTCCTCGACGACCGCTCGGTGCTGAAGGACAACCCCGACGAGCTGCGGCAGCGGATCGGGATGGTGTTCCAGCACTTCAACCTCTTCCCGCACAAGACGGTGGCCGAGAACATCGCGCTCGGCCCCCACAAGCTCAAGGGGCTGTCGAAGGAACGGGCCCGCGCGCTCGCCCTCGAACAGCTCGACCTGGTCGGGCTGAAACACAAGGCCGACTCCCGTCCCGGCAACCTGTCCGGCGGGCAGCAGCAGCGCGTCGCGATCGCCCGCGCCCTCGCGATGGCCCCGCAGGTGATGTTCTTCGACGAGGCCACCTCGGCGCTCGATCCGGAACTCGTCAAGGGGGTGCTCGCCCTCATGGCCGACCTCGCCTCGGGCGGCATGACGATGGTGGTCGTCACCCACGAGATGGGTTTCGCCCGCTCGGTGTCGGACACCGTGGTGTTCATGGACCACGGCGCGGTAGTCGAGACCGGCCCACCCGAGGAACTGTTCGACGCCCCGAAAACCGAGCGCCTGCAACAGTTCCTGTCGCAGGTCCTGTAGGCCGCTCCGCGGCCGGTGTGTCCTTTGGGCGGCTGGGGCAGCCCAAAGGGCACACCGGACGTTCACCTCGTCTTTCCCTTCGCCTGGTTTCGGTCTCCTACGGTGCCCGCGTTGAACCGATTCGACGAGGGAGTACCTGTGAGTCCGAAGCCCCTGCCGCTGATCGTCACGCACCACGGCAAATCGTCACGCGCCGCCGTCACCTGCCGCTACAAGTGCGGCAACGCGTGTTCCCACGCCGTGCCCAACACCTCCGGGGGCGAGTACTTCGGTGACGTCGTGCGCACCGCCATGAGCCGGCGCGGCGTGCTGCGCGGCGGCGCGATGGCGGTGCTCGCGGTCGGTGCGGGCGGTGTGCTCGCCGCGTGTGCCGACGACGCGGGCAGCACCGGCGGCGCCACGACGTCGGGCCCGGCGGACCTCGGCCCCGCGCCCACCGGCACCGACTTCACCGCCGTCGTCCCGAACACCGACGACGTCGTGACCGTTCCCGAGGGCTACGACCAGTCCGTCGTCATCCGGTGGGGTGACCCGGTGCTGCCGGATGCGCCCGCCTTCGACATCGGCAACCAGACCGCGGCCGCGCAGGAGAAGCAGTTCGGCTACAACAACGACTTCGCGGGGCTGCTGCCCGTCGACGGCGTGCCGAACACCTACCTGCTGGTGGTCAACCACGAGTACACGTCCGAGCCCTTCATGTTCGCCGGCTACGATCCCGACAACCCCACCGAGGAGCAGGTGCGCATCGGATGGGCCAATCACGGGCTGTCCGTCGTGCAGGTCAAGGGTGAGGCCGGATCCGGTCGTCTCACACCCGAATTCGGCCCGCACAACCGGCGTATCACCGGTCTGACCGAGTTCGTTCTCACCGGTCCCGCCGCGGGCAGCGACCTGGTCAAGA
Organism: Rhodococcus sp. P14; assembly: GCF_000256505.1. Classification (NCBI taxonomy): domain Bacteria; kingdom Bacillati; phylum Actinomycetota; class Actinomycetes; order Mycobacteriales; family Nocardiaceae; genus Rhodococcus; species Rhodococcus sp. P14. Next base: position 2,021 of record NZ_AJFC01000335.1, read on the forward strand.
CCGCCGCCGACCCGACCGGCACCCGCGTGCTCGGCACCCTGAACAACTGCGCCGGCGGTCTCACCCCGTGGGGCACGGTGCTCTCCGGCGAGGAGAACTTCAACCAGTACTTCGCCAACGCCGAGAACGTCACCGACCCCGTCGCCGCCGAGCGACTGGCACGCTACGGCCTCGAGGGCGGCGCGTCGGAACGCCTGTGGGAGCGCTTCGACCCGCGTTTCGACATCGTCGCCACCCCCAACGAGGTCAACCGATTCGGGTGGGTCGTCGAGGTGAACCCGTGGGACGCGACGTCCGTGCCGGTCAAGCACACCGCCCTCGGACGGTTCAAGCACGAGGCCGCGACGATCCACGTCACGGGCGACGGCACCGTCGTCTCCTACAGCGGCGACGACGAACGCTTCGACTACATGTACAAGTTCGTCTCCTCCCGCAAGATGCAGCCCGGCACGTCGCAGGCGGCGATGCGGCACAACATGACGCTGCTCGACGCCGGCACCCTGTACGTGGCCAAGCTGACCGGTGATTCGCCGGACGAGATCGACGGCAGCGGCGCGCTTCCCGCTTCCGGCACGTTCACCGGCACGGGAGAGTGGATTCCCCTGCTGCGCACCGCCGAGGACGGCCGCGGCGAGTCCCTGGTCGACGGCATGACCGCCGAGGAGGTCGCGGTGTTCACCCGTCTGGCCGGGGACAAGGTCGGGGCCACCAAGATGGACCGGCCGGAGGACTTCGAGCCGAACCCCGTCACCGGCAAGGTCTACGTCGCGTTGACCAACAACACCAAGCGCGGCGAGGACGGCAAGGCCGCCGCCGACGTCGCGAACCCCCGCAACAACAACAAGAACGGGCAGGTGCTCGAGATCGACGACGACCACGCCGGCACGTCGTTCACGTGGAGCCTGCTGCTGGTCTGCGGCGATCCGGAGGCCGCCGACACGTACTTCGGTGGTTTCGACAAGGCGCAGGTCAGCCCGATCTCGTGCCCGGACAATCTCGCCTTCGATCCGCACGGCAACCTGTGGATCTCCACCGACGGCAACGCCCTGAAGTCCAACGACGGACTGTTCAGCGTCGCGCTCGACGGCCCGCGCCGCGGGGAGACCAAACAGTTCCTCACCGTGCCCGTCGGAGCGGAGACGTGCGGACCGATCGTGCAGGAGAACCGCGTCGTCGTGTGTGTGCAGCACCCGGGCGAGACCGACGACGCCACGTGGGACGCCCCGTCGTCGCACTGGCCCGACGGCGGCACCTCGCAGCCGCGCCCGGCCGTCGTCGCGGCCTGGAAGTCCGACGGCCTGATCGGCGCCTGACCCCGTGCGCGCTTCTGGTAGCGGCTGCTACCAGAAGCGCGCACGGGTGCCGTCAGGCGCCCAGGCGGCGGGCGAGGTCGATCAGGTCGTCGGCGATCACGTCCCAGTCCTGTTCCGCGCGCAGGTCCGTGGTCTGGGCCGGGCCGTGCTCGGTGGGTCGCGCGAAGAACGCGGTCCTCAGGCCGCAGGACCGCGCGGCCGCCAGGTCCTCGTTGTGGGCGGCACACATGCACACCTCGCCCGGCTCCAGGCCCAGGATGTCGACCGTGCGCAGATACGCCTCGGGCATGGGCTTGTAGGCTCGCGCGACCTCGGCACCGAGGACGGCGTCCCAGGGCAGGCCCGCCCGTTTGGCGATGTCCACCATCATGCCGATGTTGCCGTTCGACAACGGGGCGACGACGAAACGCTGCTTCAGCCGGGTCAGTCCCTCGACGGCGTCGGGCCAGGGATCGAGCCGGTGCCAGGCGAGATTGAGCCGATCGAGATCGGTCCCCGGCACGGCGGCCGGATCGATGCCGACCGTACGCAGCGCCTCGTCCAGGTTCTCTCGGTGCAGCACGTCCAGCCGCACGAACGGCCGGGTGCCCGCTCGCACCGCCTGCATCGCCGGCTGGTAGCGAGCCCGCCAGGCGTCGGCGAAGACGACCGGGTCGATCGACTCGTCGTAGCGGGCCAGCAGGGGCGCCGCCTCCCGCGCGATGCTGGTGCGCCAGTCCACCACCGTGCCGAACACGTCGAAGACCAGTGCCTTCACCCCGGAGATGCTCATACGCCGCATCCTCCCAGCACCGCCGGGCCGGTGCACGTCAACCAGCACCGCCGGGCCGGTGCACGTCATCCAGCACCGCCGGGCCGGTGCGCGTCAGCGCAGCACCGCCGCCCCGAGGAACTCGCACGCCTGCAGCGCCAGCGCGATGTCCAGCTTGTCGTGCACCGCGGGTGCCCCGGTCGGGTCGCCGAGCGCCTTGTTGATCCGGTACTTGACGGTGTTGCGGTGCAGGTTCAGCCGTTCGGCGGTGTGCAGGTGGCTCTCACCGGTGGCGAAGTAGGTGCCGAGGGTGACCCGCAGCATCGCGGCCTGTTCGGTGTCGTCGGCGAGCGGACCGAGGATCTCGCCCACCCATGCCCGCGCGGCGTCGAGGTTGCGGGCGAGCAGCGACACCACCGCGACGCCCCGATCCCCGAAGCCGACGACCCGCCGGGTGCACGTGGTCTGCGCCACCGCAATCGAATACGCGGCCTCGGCCTGCTCGTGCGAGCGCCGGAAGCCGGCCAGGCCGGAACCGGGCAGGCCCACCGCGAGACGGCCGGCCGGATGGGAGCGCACGACGGCGTCGAGCGCCGCCGTGTCGATCACCGGCCGGCGCCGATCGAACGGAAGCCACGCCCACACCGTGCGCCGGTCGATGGCGGTGAGGATCGGCGGGGCGTCCGACCCGAGATGCACCGCCACCGCACGCACCAGCCGGTCCAGCGGATTGATGGCACCGTCCGCGGATTCGACTGTGGTCCAAGCGATCACCCCGACGTGACAGCGGTCGAGCCGGTACCGGGTCTCCGCCTCGAACGCCGCGGCGTCGGTCTCGGATCCGTCGACGAGGCCGTGGATCAGGGCGGAGTGCACGTTGCCGCGCACGGCCGACCACCGGCGACGTTCCTTCTCGTACGCGTCGAACACGTACAGGGTGATCCAGTCGATGTACCGGTAGACCACCGCGGAGATGTACTCGACGACGTCGAGGGTCACCTGCGGCGGCAGGTTCATCGACCGCACCTCGTCGAAGCACAGCCGCATGAGGTCGTTCTGCCCCATGTGGTACGCCCGGACGAGGGAGTGCGACGGCACGTCGCGCTGCGCGAGACGGAGCGCGTATTCCACTGCCGCCGTTGTGGGTTGGAGGTGGTCGGCAGGGATCTCGTTGGTGAGCACGTGGATGATCGTCGCGATGTTGCCGTGCACGCTCGCCTCGAGGAGTTCGACGAGTTGCGGGTCCTCGTCGAGGTGGGCGATCTCGCGCGCCATCATCGCGGTCATGGACCGGCTGATCTCCCGCTGGCGGGCGTCGAAGCGGCGCGCGACCTCGGCGACGACGCGCCGGACGTCGTCGGCGGCCGACGATGCGCCCGCCGGCTGTCCCGAGAGCACCGGATCAGCCACGGCCCGTGCTCCGCAGGTGCCGCAGCGCCGACTCGGCGGCGTTGTAACCGCACATCCCGTGCGCGCCCGCCCCGGGCGGGGTGGAAGCCGAGCACAGGTAGACACCCGGAACCCCGGTGCTGTAGGGGTCCAGTGCAATTCGTGGCCGGAAGACCACCTGCAGGTCGGCGTTGGCACCGCCGACGATGTCCCCGCCGATCTGGTTGGGGTTCTGCCGCGCGAGGTCGGCCGGTGTGGTCGTCGAGGTCGCGACGACGCGGTCCCGGAACCCCGGGGCGAACCGCTCGATCTGCGCGACGATCGCGTCCGTCGCGTCACCGGCGTAGCCGGCCGGGACGTGGGCGTAGGCGTACACCGGGTTCAGGCCGCCCGCCGAGCGGGTCGGGTCGGCGACGTACTGCTGGCCGAGCAGCACGAACGGCTTCGCCGGCATGCGGCCCGTCGCGACGTCGCGTTCGGCCCGGGCGATCTCGGCGAACTCGCCGCCGAGGTGGACGGTCCCGGCCCGCCCGCAGTCCGGATCGGTCCAGGGGATCGGGCCGTCGATCGCGAAGTCGACCTTGAAGGCGCCGGGAGCGTGACGGAACCTGCGGTAGGACTTGGCGATCCGCGACGGCACCCCGTCACCGAGGATGTCGAGAGCGGCGCCGGGGGCGACGTCGAGGAGCACGACGTCCGCCGGCGGCAGGTCCGCCGCGCGACGGACCCGGACGCCGGTGTGCACCTTGCCACCGTGCTCGGCGAGCTGGGCGGTCAGTGCGCGCGCGATCGCCGCGGAGCCGCCCTCGGCCACCGGCCACCCGTAGCGGTGGCCCGCGGCGGTGATCATCAGCCCCACGGCGGACGTCGCCGGGCGGTCCAGCCGGTGGTAGGCGTGGGCGGCGACGCCGCCGAACAGGGCCCGTCCCTTCGGCGTGCGGAACCAGCGGGCCGCGGCCGTCGCGGGCAGCAGGGCCCGCGGCCCGAACCCCGCCAGCCGCAGCGGGTGGCGGGGGACGTTCAGCACCGGCCGCATCAGGTCCGCGGCGAGCGCGTCGAACCCGGATGCGAGGTCGGCGAACATCCGCCGCCACCGCGGCCCGTCCGCGCCGAGACCGGCCGCGGTGACGTCGAGGGAGCGGTGCAGCAGGGCGGCCTCACCCCCGTCGAGGGGGTGGGCGCAGTCGATCTCCGGCCACCGCCACCGCAGGCCGTACCGTTCGAGGCCGAGGGTCTGCAGGTAGGGGGAGCCGGCACCCATCGGATGGAAGGCCGAGCAGTGGTCGTGGACCAGGCCGGGGACGGTGAGCTCGCCGGAGCGGGTTCCGCCGCCGATCTCCTCGGCTGCCTCGAGGACCTGGACGTCCACGCCGCGACGGGCGAGGTGGACGGCGGCGGCGAGCCCGTTGGGCCCGCTGCCGACCACGACCGCCGTACTCACGCCTGCACCTCCAGCTGTTCGGCGTCTGTGCGGTCCATTGTCCACTGCACGTCGAACGGGATGGGTCCGTTGGGCAACCAGGGCTGCTCGGCGACGGCGTCGGCCACCCTGTAGGTGCCGCGTTCGATCACGCCGAGGGCCGCGTCGATCACCTTGTACTCCTGGGTGCCCCGGTGGATGGGCTGCGATTCGATCCACGCGACGACGAACTCGCCGGGGGCGAAGTTGCAGCGGCGCTGGATGGCGGCGATGAGGTGCTCGTTGTGCAGGTGACCGTCCCCGAAGTTGAAGGCGACGATCGAGTTGCAGGAGAACTCGGCCTCGCGCAGGTCGTAGGTGTCGATGTCGTCCCCGAGGTGCCGCATCATGAGGGAGAACAGTGCCCGGCCCTGGCTGTGCAGGGACCGCCAGCCGAGCAGCTGGTGCATCACCACGTCCGCGACGTCCTCGGGGTAGGTGGCGAGCAGCTGGGTGCGGGTGTTCTGCGCACCGCGGACGATGTGCCGATTCAGCTTCTCCTCCGCGCCCGGCGCGAACGCCCAGGTGGCGGACGCCCAGTTGCCGGCGTACTGCCGCATCGACGGCAGGAACGACACCAGGTCGGGACGCAGATTGCCCAGCACCGGGAAGAAACACAAACCGGCGGTGATCCCCCCGGCCAGCCACAGCGACGACATGTCGGTCACGGCGTAACCGTCCCACGCGGGGAAGCCCCAGAACAGGAAGACCGTGGCGTAGGCGAACAGCAGATTCCATTCCAGCGGCACCGCGAGCGGGAAGGTCGACGCGATGAAGAAGTGGAACGCCACCATCAGCAGCACGGCGAGCAGCGTGAGGGTGCGGTTCGTGGAGAACAGCAGCACGAGCGGCGTGGCGATCTCGACGAGGGTGCCCAGGACGTGCCCGACACCGCCGGCCAGCACGGACGGGCGCAGATCGTTCGGGAAGCTGCGGTAGTGCGCGCGCTTGATCGTCCTGGACAGCATCCACGGCGTGTTGCTGATCATCGGCGGGATCACCATCGAGAAGTGGTGACCGAACTTCGAGACGCCGGCGCCGACCCAGACGGTGACGATGAGCAGCTTGAGGGCGACGATCATGTCGACGAACGGCAGGAAGGTGAAGAACACCAGCGCGGGCAGGTACTGCTCGCTGCGCGCCGCAATGAAGATCACCTTGTCGCGCAGGCCGATCAGGACGAGCAGCACGACGATCGGTGCCACCACCGCGGGCCGGACCAGTCCGGCGTTGTCGGCGATCACCGCGTCGACCGAGGCGGTGTGGACACCCGGAAGGACGATGGCGGCAAGAAGATTGACGAGCAGGACGGCGTAGAGCGCGACGTCGCCGGCGGTGCGGCGGTCACCGGCCGTGCCCGGCACCTTGCCCGGCCACGGTGGGAGCCGGATCGTGTCCGGCTTCAGCCAGGAATGGAATCCGCCGGTCATCGGCTTGAAGTGCCCGGCGAGCGGGCCCCACGAGCCGCCGACGCCGAGCGCCTCCACCAGCACCGTCCACAGGATCAGCTTCTGGTAGACGATCGGCTGGTTCCACCACGACGCCACGTCGAGCCAGGGCAGGCCCGAGGTCAGCGTCGCGAGGGCGGTGCCGGCGCCGACGTAGAGGACCAGCAGCTTGAGGATGTAGACGGTGTGCACCATCTTCGGGGTGCCGAATCCGTGGTCGACCCAGTGGGTCGACATGGCCCGCAGCCGATCCCGGAACGGGAGCTGACGGAAGGTGGCGGGATCCACTTCCGGGAAGTGGCCGGTCTTGAAACCCATGGGAATTCGCCTTTCGGGTAGGGGCGGCCGCCCCACCGGCCCGGGGCCGGCGAGTCGGAGCGTGTGGTGTCTCGGGGAGCGGTCAGGCGTGCACGGGAGCCCCGTGGCTGCGCCGCAGACCGGGCTTGTCGATCTTGCCGACGGGGTTGCGCGGCAGGTAGTCGACGACGTGTACCTCGGCGGGCACCTTGACCCTCGTCAGCCGCTCGGCGACGTGGGTGAGCAGTTCGGCCCCGGTGACGGTCCGGCCGGGGCAGGTCACGACGTACGCGACGGGGACCTCGCCGTACACCTCGTGCGGCGCGCCGATCACGGCGGACTCGAGGACCGCGGGGTGGGTGGCGAGTGCGTTCTCGATCTCCTTGGGGTACAGGTTCTCCCCGCCGCGGATGATCATGTCCTTGATGCGGTCGACGAGGGTGAGGTAGCCGTCCTCGTCGAGCCGGCCGACGTCGCCGGTGTGCAACCAGCCGTCGACGACGGTGCGGGCGGTCTCCTCGGGCCGGCCGAGATAGCCGCGCATCACGTTGGGGCCCTTGATGAGCACCTCGCCGGTGGCGCCGGGCGGCAGGTGCCGGCCGTCGGGTCCAACGACGGCGATCTGCTGACCGGGCAGCGCGGGGCCGACCGTGCCGAGCTTGCGGGGGCCGTCGACCGGGTTGCACGCCGACGCGCAGGTGCCCTCGGTGAGCCCGTAGCCCTCGACGACGACGAGCCCGAAGCGCTGCTCGACGCGGTCGAGGAGTTCCTTCGAGATCGGGGCCGCGCCGCAGATCGCGAAGCGCAGCGACGAGGTGTCCACCGGGGTGTCCTGCGGCTGGGAGACCAGCAGGGCGTAGATGGTGGGCACGGCCGAGAAGTACGTCGGTCGCAGCCGGGCCACGTCGCCGAAGAAGCGGTCCGGGGAGAACCGGCCGGTGATGCTGAGCTGAGCACCGGCCAGCAGGGGCGCGAGGAAGCTGACCGCGATCGCGTTGACGTGGAACAGCGGCAGGATCAGCAGGCAGTGGTCGGTCTCGGTCAGCCGCAGGTGCGTGCGGAAGGAGTCCGCCATGAACTGCAGGTTCGCGTGGGTGAGCTGCACGCCCTTCGGGCGGCCCGTGGAGCCGGAGGTGTAGATCAGCAGGGCGGTGTCGTCGGGTTCCGGGTCGGCGCCGGCCGCCCATCCGGCGGGAGCGGCGACGGCCATGTCGTCCACGTGGATCACCGGTCGGCCGCCCGACGGGGCGCCGGCGCCGGCGTTCACGACGAGTGCGGCTCCGGCGTCGTCGATCTGGTACCCGGCCTCGCTCGCGGTGAACGCCGGATTGACGGGGGTGGCCGTCGCGCGCAGCCGCCACGCCGCCATGAGGGCGACGAGCAGTTCGGCCCGGTTGGGCAGCATCACCGCGACGACGTCACCCGCTGCGATGCCGTGCTGCTGGAGCTGCGCCGCGAAACCGTCGACTCTGCGGGCGAATTCGGCGTAGGTGAGCTGCCGGTTGTCGTCCCGCACGCAGGGCCGGTCCGATTCGCGGTGCCACACCAGGTATTCGATCGTCACTACCGTCGGTCCTCTCGTTTTCGGCTGACCACGACGGTAGTGACGGGGATCACGTCCCGGCTACGGCCTCGCGGGCTCGAGTTCCGGCCGGGTGTTGTCCTCCGAGCACAAACACCGCGCCGCCGGCTGCGGAAGGCAGCCGGCGGCGCGGAGCGGATCGTCAGGGGGCCGGATCGCCCGAGGCGGCGGGCTGCGGCGCCGCCGCGACGTGCATCGCCCGGGCCAGTGCCGCCTCCTCGGGCGCAGCGGTCCGTGCGGCACCACGCCGGCGCAGGTACCGGGTCTTGAGGTGGTACGCGGCGACGATGACGGCGAGCGCGATCAGCGACTGCACCAGTTCGGCGCGGGCGCCGGTGAACCACATGCCGACGAGGATCGCGACGATGACGGCCGTGACGACGACGGGCAGGACGGGGTAGAGCCACACCCGGAACTGCAGGATCTCGGGCGACGTGCGTTCCCAGCGGCGGCGCAGCACCAGTTCGGACAGGCAGATCATGATGTACACGAACAGGCAGATCGCACCGGACGACGTGACCAGGTACAGGAAGATGGTGTCGGGCCAGACGTAGGCGGCGACGATGCACACGTATCCGACGAACGTGCACGACAGCACGCCCTTCAGCGGGACACCGCGGGAGTTGACGGCCGTCATCCAGGCGGGGGCGTCGCGGTGGGCACCGAGCACGAACAGCATGCGCGACGCGGTGTAGAGCCCCGAGTTCAGGCACGAGAGCACGGCGACCAGCACCACGAAGTTGAGGATCTCGGCCGCGCCGGGGATACCCAGGACCTCGAGGGCGGACACGAACGGGGATTCGCCGACGACGTAGCTGTCCCACGGCAGCATGGTGACGAGCAGGAACGTCGCGCCGACGAAGAACGCGAGGATCCGGAACACGACGGTACTGGTGGCGCGGCGGATCGCCGCGGCCGGCTCCTTCGACTCCGCCGCGGCGATCGTGACCAGCTCGGCTCCCGTCATCGAGAAGATGACGGCGACCACTCCGACCAGGACAGGGGTGAAGCCGTTCGGCAGGAAGCCGCCGTGGGCGGTCAGGTTTACGAACGACAGGTCGGCCCCCGGCCAGACGCCCAGCACGTAGAGACCGGCCAGGACGAGGAACGCGATGATCACCGCGACCTTGATTCCGGCGAACCAGTACTCGGCCTCACCGAAGTTGCCGACCGACAACAGGTTCACCACGGTCATGATCAACAGCAGGCCGGCCGCCATCAGCCACAACGGAACACCGGGGAGCCAGCGGCCGAGCAGGGTGGCCCCGACCACGGCCTCGATTCCGACGACGACCACCCAGAAGTACCAGAACAGCCAGCCGGTGGCGAAGCCCGCCCAGTTGCCCATGGCGTCGCGGGCGTACTCGGTGAACGAGCCGGTGCAGGGCTTGGCGACGGCCATCTCCCCGAGCATGCGCATGACCAGGAAGACGATGAGTCCGCAGATCAGGCAGGTGAGGATCGCGCCGGGGCCGGCCTGGCCGATGATCGCGCTGATGCCCACGAAGAATCCCGCGCCGATCACCCCGCCCATGGACAGCATGGTGAGATGACGCCTCTTCAGCGCGTGACCCAGGGTGTCGGACCTTTCGGCCGGTGAATCGGTGTGCACGGCACTCCCTTCGAGACCTGGTGTGCGGCGCCGTGGGGTGCCGGTTCCGGCGTCCCGGCGGCGCTGTCGCTCGGATGGGAGAACCCTACGACCGCGATGTGACCCACGACATGTCCGTGATGTACACAATCGTGAGTCACACCCGCCGTCGGGGCGATTGTCCGTCGGATTCAGACCGGTTGCGCCTCGTCCGGCGCCGCCTCGGGTGCCTGCGACGTTTCGGGCTTCTGCGACGTTTCGGGTCCCTGCGGCGTTTCGGGTCCCTGCGCCGCCTCGGGTTCCGAGGGCGCACGATCCGTCGGGGTGAGCAGCACGTAGCTGCCCGCGGCCAGCAGCACCGTCACCACCGGGGCGAGCTGCGCCCACGTCGTGCTGACCTCCTGCACGGTGAGCACGATGCCCGCGACGGAGGAGATCAGCCACGCCAGCGCCCCGCCGGACGCGGTACGGGGCATGATGCGCCCCCGATCGCGCAGCACGTAGACCACCGCGATCGCCACCCACGCGGTGATGAGCACGCCCTGCCAGGCGAGGGCCTGCAGCAGGTATCCCAGCACGTCGGTGAGCATGAGCAGGTAGGCGAGCACCGCGGTGACCACCACCCACACCGGCCGGGGCACGTCGAGGCGCAGTGCCCGGTGGACGAACACCTGCAGGTTGGTGGAGGCGAGGTAGAAGTTGGCCGAGTTGATGCGGGTCTGGGACACGATGATCAGCAGCACCCCGGCGAAGCCGAGGGAGCCGACGACCGCCTCGACCACGCCGGTCTCGGTGCCGGCGATGTCCCAGGCGCCGAGGAGGTAGAGCCCGACGAGTCCGTTGACGCCGAAGGTCAGCGCGTAGAACACCCAGCCGAAGGTGACGGTGCCGTGGAAGCCGGCGTCGGCGCGGCGACCGAGCCGCGCGTAGTCGAAGGTGTACATCATCAGCACCCAGACGCCCATGTAGACGAGGTAGGCGGTGAGCCAGCCCGGAAGCGGACCCGAGGCCACCGTGGCGGTGAGCCACCCGGTGGGGTAACCCTGCTGCACGGTCGCGGCCACCACGACGGCGACCATGCCGACGAGGTAGAACGGCAGCAGGATCCCGTTGAGCTTGTCGAGCCATGCGGCCACGCCCCCGATCACCACCGGGATCATGTACACCGTGCACAGCAGGTACCACAGCCGGATGTCGCCGCCGAAGTACTCCTGCAGCGCCACCGCGACGATGGAGCCTTCGAAGACCCCGTAGTAGAGCGCGGTGGCCGCGAACAGCGCCGGGGCGAGCAGCGAGCCGACGGCGCCGAACATGCGCCGGGACAGCAGCTCGACGGACAGGCCGGTGTGGATCGCATAGCGGGAGAGCAGCAGATTGACGACGCCGAAGGTGGCGATGGAGGCGGCCATCCCGGCGAGGGTGGCCGGTACCCCGACCGCGCCGGCCGAGGCGACCGCGATGTAGAGCCAGAACATGGCGCTGAACATGGCCCACCAGGCCATCGTCAGCGACCAGCGGGACAGCCGGCCGGATTCGGGCACGCGATCGCGGTCCACGGGGGATTCGGGGGCGGAGTCGGTGAGGTGATCGGACATGAGGGTCGCCTCTCGAGGGGAGGGAATCCGAACCGGCGCAGGGGCGCTCGACCGCCCGCGGCACGGGAGGTTCGGCAAGGGGAGTCTTCGGGGAGGGGAGAGTCTTCGGGGAGGGGAGAGCGGGAAACCTCAGGCGGGGCAGCGGGATCGCTGCCCCGCCTCACGCGTCAGGACCAGTGCGCGACGGAGCGGGTCCGCAGCAGGTCGCGGAACTGGGCGGTGGTGGTGGGCAGCAGCGCGCCGGTGCCCCAGTCGACGATCACGCCGTAACGGCGCACGAGGTCGAGCATGGACAGCTCCCCGCTGCGGTAGCGGGCGGCGACGGCTTCGGGGTCCTCGCCGAGCCAGCCCTCGCGCGATGCACGGATCTCCGTGCGGAGCCGATCGGTGGCGTCGTCGTCGAGCTCGTAGCGGTCGATCTCGGGGTCCACCGGCACGACGACGACGCCGTAGTCCAGGGCAGCGCGCTCGACGGAAACGTAGCCGTCGATCACGTCCTCGAGCACGGCCTCCGGGTCCCGCTGCAGCGGATCCCCGTACCCCCCACCGCCCGCCGACGGCCGCTCGAACGAATCCCCGGACCGGACCGGCACATTCGAGAACACGGACCCCAGGAAGCGCTCCTCGGGAGTGCCGCGGTTGAGCCAGACGCCGTGCGGGATGGACGGCAGACCACCCTCGATGCCCCACGTGACCGAGCGGGAACGGTCACAGCAGTACGACATCACGCTGTTGTCGCTGTCGGTGAGGACGCCGCCCTTGGACAGGCCGCACCCACCGCGGTATTCGCCGGGCCCACCGGAATCGGTGATGATGGCATGCTCGGTGGTGAGCACGGGCGTAAGGCGTTCCTGCCCCTCGCAGGGCTGCACGGCCAGACCGATGCCGAACACCGGTGCGGTGGCGCTCGATCCGTCCTTCGAGCTGCGGCCTCCCCAGCCGCCGGCCATCCAGTCGTACCACATGAAGAACGGCCGCTCCTCGGTGCGGGCGTCGCGCCCGCCGACGAGCAGGTACTCGAGGTTGAACGAGCAGGCGATGGCCCGGGAGGGCACGACCTTCGACCACAGTTCGAAGATCGCGTTCATGATCTTCTCGTAGGGGCCGGAGCAGAACCCGGTCACCGCGTGCGGCCAGCCGGCGTTGACGACGGTGCCTTCCGGCCCGAGGTCGGTGTGAATCGCGTTGTACAGGCCCGAGTTCAGCGGCACGTCGGGGAAGAAGGACTTGGTGCCCGCCACGATTCCGGAGAAGGCGGTGCCGTAGCCGCTGTTGAGGAAGCTGGCGACGGCGGGCGCACTGCCGGTCAGGTCGTAGCTGAGCTGGTCGCCCTCGATCGTCATGGTGACGCGGATCGGGACGAGGCCCTCGGGACGCGCCGGATCGGAGTCGAGGTAGTCCTCGGTGGTCCAGGTGCCATCCGGCAGGTCGGCGACCCGGCTGCGCACGATGCGCTCGACGTAGTCCTGGACCTCGCGCATCGCATCGGTGACGGTGCCGCGACCGTATTTGTCTACCAGCCGGTGGATTTCGCGTTCACACACGCCCGTCGCCTCGGCCTGGGCGTGCAGGTCGCCCATGCTGATCTCCGGCGACCGGGTGTTCGCGACGAGCAGTTTCGCGACGTCGGCGAGGAAGCGGCCCTCGTGCCACACCCGCACCGGGGTGATCCGCAGGCCCTCACCGAAATGTTCGGTGGCGGTCACGTCGAACGAGCCGGGGACGCTGCCGCCGATGTCGGCCCAGTGTCCCTTGTTCTGCGCGAAGGCGATGAGGACCCCGTCCGCGAAGATGGGCCGGATGAAGCTGACGTCGTTGAGGTGGGTGCCGCCCCTGTAGGGGTCGTTGACCATGAAGATGTCGCCGGGGTTGATGTCGGAGCCGAATTCCTCCAGCACGGCCTTGCACTGGAAGTGGAGGGTGCCGACGTGGACGGCGATGTCCTGGCTGCCCTGCATCACGGTGTTGCCCTCGGCGTCGCAGAGCGCGGAAGAGAAGTCCCGCGAGTAGATGACGAACGAGTAGCAGGTGCGCAGGATCTGCTCGGACATCAGGTCGACCGACGTGGCGAACGCGTTCTTGAGGACCTCGAACGTGACCGGATCGAGGGTGGGGGAGGTGGTGGTCATCAGGACTCCTGGATGTCGATGCGGATGTTCGCCCACTCGTCGATGGTGGCGGTGGTCCCCGGGGGGACGACGGTGGTGGAGTCGAGCTGGGTGATCACGGCAGGGCCGGGGATGCGCGTACCGAACTCCAGGGTGTCGCGGTCGAAGACGGGTGTGTCGAGCCGTCCGTGCGCCTCGTCGAAGTAGACGCTGCGCCGTTCCACTGGCACCGGCTCCGCGGTGGTGGGTTCGGAGGTGCGGGGGAAGTTCGGCTTCGGTGTGGTACCCACCGCGCGCAGGCCGATCTGGTAGATCTCCACAGGCGTGTCGTCGCGCCGGAACGAGTAGTCCCGCTCGTGCTCCTCGTGGAATCGTTCGACGGCCTCCGCGAGGAAGCCGGGACCGCTGCCGGCGGGGACGGTG
>NZ_AJFC01000336.1:0-23407 GCF_000256505.1 Rhodococcus sp. P14
CCGCGTAGCGCATGCTGATGTGACGGTCGAGGACCATCCGTTCGGGTGCGACCCCCTCGTGGCGCAGACGCTGCGTGCCCTCCTGCTCGAGGCGCAGGAACTCGCGTTCGAGTGCGGTCGTGTCGATCTCGTCGACGCGGCCCTGGAACATCGCCGACAGGTCGTGGCGGATGTCGACGAGCAGGCAGCCCTGCGCCGAGGTGATGCCCGGATGGGGCGGCACCACGACGGTGGGAATGGACAGTTCCTTCGCGAGGGCCGCGCCGTGCAGGGCGCCCGCGCCGCCGCAGACGACGAGGACGAAGTCACGTGGATCGTAGCCCCGGCGAATCGACAACAGCCGCACCGCATCCGCCATGTTCGCGTTGGCCACCTGGATGATGTTGCTCGCCGCCGTGTCGGCGTCGAGACCCAGCGGTCCGGCCACGCTCTGCTTGATCGCGTTCTCCGCGGCCGCCACGTCCAGGGTGAGTCCGCCGCCGATGAGGGCGGTGCCCAGGCGGCCGAGCAGCACGTTCGCGTCGGTGTTGGTCGGCTCGGTGCCGCCGCGCAGGTAGCAGGCCGGGCCGGGGGAGGCGCCGGCGGACTGCGGCCCGTTGCGCAGCGAGCCAGCCTCGTCGAGCCAGGCCAGGGAGCCGCCGCCCGCCCCGATGGTGAGCACCTCGATGCTGGGGAAGGAGATGGGGAAGCCGTACTCGACCTGCCACTGCTTGGTGGTGCGGACCTCACCGTCGTAGACGAGCGAGATGTCGGTGCTGGTGCCGCCCATGTCCAGGCCGATCGCGTTGGGGTATCCGCAGCGGGTCGCGATGTCCGCGACGGCGATCGCGCCGGCGGCGATGCCCGAGGCGGCCAGCCGGACGGGGTACTTCTCCACCATCGCGGGGGTCATGGAACCGCCGCCGGAATGGAGCAGGAGCAGGTCGCCGTCGTACCCGTCGGTGCGCAACTGCGCTTCGAGCCGGTTGACGTATCCGCTGACCAGCGGGGCGAGCACGGCGTTGGCGACGGTGGTGGAGGCGCGGTCGTACTCGAAGATCTCGGGGAGGATCTCGCTCGACGTCGAGACGGTGACGTCGGGCAGCTCGGCCTCGAGCAGGGCCCGTACACGCTGCTCGTGAGCGCTGTTGACGTAGCTGTTGATCAGGCACACCGCGACGGTCTTGATGTCCTTGCGGCGCAGGATCCGGGCGATCTCGCGGACCTCGGTTTCGTCGAGCGGGGTGACGACCTCGCCGGCGTAGTCGATGCGTTCGGTGACCTCGTACCGGTCACGGCGGCGGATGTAGGGGGTGCCGACGTCGACGTACGTGTCCCACAGCTCGTCCTTGGTGCCGTCGCGGATCTCGAGCACGTCGCGGAACCCGCGGGTGGTGACCAGGGCGGCGGGCGGGAAGTTGCGGGTGATGAGCGCGTTGGTCGCGACGGTGGTGCCGTGGGAGAACAGGGTCACCTCGGTCAGGTCGATGCCCGCGGTGCGCACACCGTCGACCACGGCGCGCATGGGGTCGTCGGGGGTCGAGGGGACCTTCGCGATGCGGGTGGTCGATGCGCTCTCGTCGAAGATGCACACGTCCGTGAAAGTGCCGCCGACGTCCACGGCGACGCGCAGGTGGGGGTTGCGAGATGTGATCATCGTCATACTCCTGAATCGGGTGGACTCAGTATTCGGCCTGGTCGACGCCTCATCAATTGGAGAAAGTGAATCGAGTTCGGCGAATCGTTGGAGATTCTCACATCGGAGGGGGAAAGATGTCGGGCATGCTTCCGGACCGTTTCCGGCTCGTCGACCTGCTGCTCGAACCCGATCTCGGGCTCCGGCTGGTGACCGACGCCGACCCGAACGTGGGAATCACCGGAGCGCACCCGATCGAGATCGAGAACCCGACCCGGTGGCTGCGGCCGGGGTCGATGATGCTCACCACCGGCTCGCGCTTTCCCAGCCTCGAGCACCCGCAGCAGGCCTGCCGCGAGCTGATCCGCGAACTCGTCGGTTCGGGCATCACCGCACTCGGGTACGGCGTGGGAGTGATCACCGGCGACATTCCCCGGTCCCTGCTCGACGAGGCCGAACGCCACCGGTTCGCCGTGGTGGCGATCCCGCCGGAGCTGCCGTTCATGGAGGTGGTCGGACGCGTCAATGCGGCAGTGCAGGCGCAGGACTCGATGCTGCTGCGACGTACGCTGCAGATGCAGAACCACCTGCTCGAGGCGATGACCGCCGAGTCCCCCGAGGCCGACCTCGTGGCCCGTCTCACCGGACTGCTCCGCAGCAGCGTGGTTCTCTACAACGAGGTCGGCGACGTCGTGGCCTCGGCCGGCGGCGCGCCCGTGCACCTGATCCGCAATCAGTTGCGCGGCCGGGACGGGCGGCTGCTGTTCCGGGTGGGCCGCTGGTCGGTGAGCGCGCACTCGATCTCGCCGGGCGACCAGCACTACTGGCTGGCCCTCGCGTCCAAGAGCAACGAACTCGCCGACCCGCTCACCGCACCCGCGGTCGAGGTGTCGCTGCGGCTGCTCAACACGATCGAACGCACCCGCCAGCGCGCCACCGTCGAGAACCGTGCGCGGCACGCCGCACTGGTGCGGGCACTGGCGTCGGGCGATCCATCCGACACCGACACCGTCCTGGATCAGCTCGAGATGCTCCGATTCGGCCCCGAACCCGACATGCGGATGCTGGTCCTGTCCGCCGCCCCCGACTACGACAACCGCCGATGGGTGTTCCGGGCGAACTCCCTGCTCGACGCCGTCGAGTCGGACGTGTCCGGTCTGGCCCGCGACATCGGGCTGACCCTGCTGCTCGCCCGCGGCGACGGCGGCCTGATCGGAGTGGTCCCGGCCCGGGCCGAGGCCTTCGAGTCGTGGTCCCACAACCTCCCGCAGGGATTGACGTGCGGCTCGAGCGAGCCGTTCACCGATCCCGCGCGCGGGCCCGGCAAACTGCGGGAGGCGCGCTGGGCACGACGGTCCGCCGAGCGGCTCGGCAGGACCGCCCAGCGCTTCGAGGACGTGAGCCTCGCCGACTGGCTGCTGGCGGGCCGCGACCCGGAGCAGGCCCTCGGGCGCGCCACCGCGGTGCTGGGTCCCCTGCTCGACGGCCACGACGACCTGGTCGATTTCCTCGTGCTGCACCTGGCCCGGGACCTGGACGTGGGACGCACGGCACGGGAGCTGAATCTGCACCCGAACACCGTGCGGCACCGGGTGAAACGCGTCGAGGACCTGCTGGGCCGGTCCCTGCGCTCCCCGCGGGACGTCACCGACCTCCACCTGGCCCTCGAAGTCCTCGCCGAACGCCCCACCTCATAGTCGCCCGGTGTGCGGAAGGATCGTCGTCATGGCTGTCACCGTGCGTCGGCTCACGACGCTGCCGGATCTCGGGCTCACTCTCGTGGCCGGTCGCGACGGCGCCGACCGTGTCATCGAGTGGGCGCATCCGATCGAGCTTCCCGACCCCACCCCGTGGCTCTCGGGCGGAGAGCTCGTGATGACCACCGGCCTGGAGATCGGCGCCGACGCGGACGCGCAGTTCGCGTACCTCCAGGGCCTGGTCGGAGCCGGCTGCGTGGCATTGGCGTTCGACACCGGCACCCGGTTCGACCGCGTGCCCGACGGTCTGCGCGCCGCGGGTGACGCGCTCGGGTTCCCGGTGCTCGCCGTGCCCGCCTCGACGCCGTTCATCGCCATCACCCGGGCGGTCATCGACGAACTGACCGCCGATCAGGTGCGGGCGGTGCAGCGGGTCGTCGACCAGCAGGAGCGGCTGGCCCGGGCCACGCTGCGCGGGGGCGTGCCCGCGGTGGTGACCGCGCTCGGCCAGGCGCTCGCCGGCGTCGTCGCCGTCGTCGACCCCGACGATCGCGTGCTCGCGGAGTACGGATCGGACACGAGCCGGGCGATCCGGCACGCCCGCGCGGTGTCGGAGTCGGCGTCCCGATCCCCGCGGCGGCGGCAGCTGAGCAAGGTGCTGGCCGACGACGGCGGGCACTACACCGTGCAGAGCATCGCGGCCGCCCAGGACCTCTACGGATACCTCGCCGTCGGCACCGCGGAACCGCTCCCGCCGGCCGACCGTCTGCTCCTCGCCCACGCCGTGTCGCTGATCTCCATCGAACTCGGCAAGCCCGCGAAGGTGCAGAGCGCGGAGCAGCGGTTGCGGGCCGTCGTCACCCGGACCCTCTTCGACGCACCCGAACGCATGGACGCCGGCCTGCTCCGGTACTTCGGGTTCGAACCGACCGACACCGTCGCGGTCGCCGTGCTGACCGACGTCGGTCCGCTGCTGCCGGCGGAACGGCAGGTCGGCGCCGCCCTCGCCGTCGAGGGGATCCCCCACCTCACGGCCTCGGTCGGCGCGGATGTCGCGGTGGTCCTGCCGGCCGACCGCGCCCGCGAGATCGCGACCCGGGTCCAGGACCGCGTCCGCGCGCAGCTCGGCCGCCCGGTCCGGTGCGGGCTGGGTAGTCCGGGCGCCGTGACAGACGCGAACACCAGTGTGCATCAGGCGCTCTCGGCGGCCCACGCGGCGCGGGACGGCAGCCGGGAACCGGTGGTGTTCACCGAGCTGGGCACCTTCTCCGTGTTGCTGGGCATGCAGGATCCGGATGCGCTGCACGCCATCGCCCACTCGGGTCTCGAAGCACTCGATGACTACGACGAGAAGCACGGAGCGAGTGGACGACTGGTCGAGACCCTTGCGGCGTACCTCGAGCACAACGGTCAGGCCGAGAGCACCGCCGTTGCCCTCGGCATCCACCGGCACACCCTGCGCAACCGGCTCGCCCGCATCACCGAACTCACCGGCCGCGACCTCGACTCGATCCACACCCGCGTGGAGTGGTGGCTGGCCGTCAAGGCCCGGGAGATGCTGGACGGCCGTGACGGATAGGCGCCGGCGTCCGAGTTACCACACGAAGAGTCCGGCACCAGAGCAGAGGCATCTCGTCTGCGCCTCCCGGGGATACAGCCGTCCAGGGCGGGACAGAGCAGGCGCGGGGCGAGCGAGGCACTGGAGTGGACCGGCCGGTTATTCGATCGCGTAGCCGATTCGGTCGGCAGCTCCGGCCAACCGGGATGCGAATCCCGGGTGGTCGAGGGGGATGGTCATCTCAGGCTGATCCGGGAACGCCCGGGCGGCGGGCGTGAAGAGCGCAACGCACAGTCCACCGGCGAACCGGCCGCGGTAGGCGAGCCCGTCGAGATCCGGGTGGGCGGCGCGAATGGTGCGCGCCCAGTGCTGGGCGATGCCGTGTGCTGCGGTCGAGAGCGCGAAATTCGCTCCGACGCGAGTCGGCCGTCGGCCGGGACCGTGGGCGGCGACGTCGAGCAGGTGCAGGGGACGGGTGAACCGCACCGCGGTCAGGTAGGGGACGCGGGTGCGGGTATCGATCACTCGAGTGGTCTGGAACGCCTCGGCCAACGCACCGGGCACATCGGCGGCGCCGTACCAGACCCCGTGGCGGGCGTGGTCCCGGCGCGGCATCGGGTGCGGGTCGAACCGCAGGACCGGCCCGAAGGTGCGCGGGGTGTTCCACGGCAGGACGTGGTCGCCGCTCGTGGAGTGCACCCGCCAGACGATCGTGTCGGTGTCGAGGATCAGGTATTCGTCAGGGGTGATTTCGGCCGCGCGGAGCGCCTCCACGCCCGGCGGATGGGGCAGAGCTGGGGGCATCGGCGGCTCAGGCTGTCAGGTACTGGTCGACGACCGACAGGGCGTCCTCGACGGCGCCGCCGGTGAGCAGCCAGTCGACGACCGAGGTCGGTGCACCGTCGACGACAAGGGACGGTTGCGGCGTCGTCAGCAGACCGTGGATCGACAGGGGCTGCATGTTCTCAGGCAGGGCCTGCAGGACGGCGTCGAGGCCGGGCACCTGGCCGTCGTCGGTGAACTGCACGGCGGGGAGCAGCAGTCGGTTCGCTCGCTTGAGCGCCCACAGGCTGCGGTCGCCGACGCGCTGTCGGACGCGCGAGGGGCCGACACCGCCGAGTCGTTCGGCGGCCTGCTCGACGGTCAGGGTGTTCTCGAGCAGACGGCGCATCCGTGCGGTCCGGTCGGCGACGGCGGTGGCGAGGGCGAGGAGCGATTCGGGTGCGTCGCCGGCGTCGAGGAGGTCGGCTTCATGGGCGGGCAGGGACGCTGCGGGACGCTTCGCGGCCCGCAGCGCACGCAACAGGGGCAACAGATCGCGGCGATCGATGCTCGGGGTGCCGAGCGCGTCGGCGGCGGCGCTTTCGAAGTCGACGTCACCGGCCAGGTAGCGGTCTTCCGTGTCGGCCATCCCCACCACCTCCTAACAGTCACTAACAGTGTATCGCGCTGTTAGTGAGGTGAGAGTGGGAGTTGTCCGGGGTGACCGACAGCGCGCACACCGCGAACGATGTGGCCGGGAACTCGACGCGATCCACACCCCGACGGAGTGGTGAGCGGCCGTCGAGGTCCGGCAGATGCCGGCGGTGGCGGACGATCCGGACCCGGGCGGGGAATGCAACGCGGCGCAACGGTTGTGACGCGTGATCGTTTCGAGTGTGCTCCGAGTCACATTCTCACGAGTCGCATCCTCACGGGAAGGACACTCCGATGCTCCACGCTCCCACGGCCGGTCCCGAACTGCGCCGCCGGAGCTGACGAAGAACCGTCGAGGACACGGTCCGCGATCCGGCAGCCGGCTCCGGCCACCACGCCACTCACCGATCTCCTCGGCCGACGTTCCCCTCACCCCTCGATTCGAGGGCATCACAGAAGGTTCCGGTATCCCATGCCCGAACGCTCGCACGCCGACACGTCCCCGGGGTGGCTCGGATTCGGTGTCGTCAACACCGCCGTGGTCCTCACCGTCTCCGTCTCGGCGTGGTATCTGCTCGCCGACCCGCAGTTCAGTCCGTTCGACCTGTATCCGCTACCGTTCAATGCCCTCCTGTTCTGGGCGCTCCTGTTCGTCGTGTGGGCCGGATTCACCCTCGAGTTCTGGGGATTCGACCGGCTACGGCAGCCGTGGCGCGGACTGGTGTTCCTCGGCGCCACCTCGGTTTTCGCCGTCGTCGTCACCTACGTCCTGGCGAGCGGGATCGGTCACCTGTATCCCGCCTACGCGGCCGACCGTCCCGACGGCCTGGGCTACTTCACGGGCGCGCTGTTCGTCCTGTTCGGCTTCTCCACGTGGGTTCTGGTGGTGCTCAACTGGGGGCACTGGCCGTGGACCGATCTGGGCCTGAAACAGCCGTGGGTCGGTGCTTGCGAGATCGTCACCCTCCTCGTCCCCACCGCACTGCTCTACGTCGTCCTGGGAGTACCCGCGGTCTCGGACACCGTCCGAGAGGGCGCAGCTCTGTTCGGCATCGACACACTGCTCGGCTGGTACTACTCGATCATCGTCGCGATCGTGCTCACCGGGCAGACCCTGGAGAACTGGCCGTGGCGACTGGCCGGGAGCCGCCTGCGGGTCGCGCTGGTCTCGACGATCGGCAACATCGCGCTCGGCACCGTGTTGTTCGTGGCACTGCGCGCCGTGTGTGCGGTGCTCGTCGGCTCCGGCACAGCCGCCGACCCGGGCTTCCCGCTCGATCAGTTCCCGGCCCAGCTGGGCGTGTGCTGGGTCGCCTGGATGATTCTGTGGGCCAACGCCTTCGGTAACAAGCCGACGGCAGCCGGGGCCGTAGCGAATCTGGTGTCCCGCGCGGCGATCACGTTCGCCCTCGCCGTGACCACGTTCGTCCTGTACTACTACGTGGTCGCCGAGATCGTGCTGCACGAACCGGCTGTCGCCGACGGCCTGCACGGCAATGCCCTCGGGTTCATGGACCTGTTCGCGTTGGTGACCCTTCTGTACGTCGTCGGTTTCGAGTCCTTCGGGATCCGCCGGCCCGCCGTTCCCGCGCCCGAGGATCGCGCCGTCGCGCATCCCTGATCCGGCGGCGCTCCCGTCGGCGCGCGACGCCCGTCCCGCCGCGTCCGGACGCGACGGGACGGGCACTCCTCCGGGCCGCTCCGGTCAGTCCGCGGCTCCACCCAGGGGTGGCGGAGCCGACCGGTACCGAACCGGAGTCCTGGAGAAGGTCAACGGGTTTCCGACCTGCGGTGTGGCACTTCCGGGCACCGACACGACGGCGTCGAGACCGAGTCGCCGCGCGAACTCGAAGGCCTCGGCGACGTCGTTGATGGGTCCGGCCGGAACACCCACGCGGGCGAGTTCGTCGTACCAGTGGTCGGCCCCGGCCGTCGCGAGGATCGAGGTGATCTCCTCGCACAGTTCCTCGCGGTGCGCGACGCGCAGCGGGTTGCTGCAGAACCGCGGGTCGGTGGCCAGTTCCGGTGCGCCGATCGTCTCGGCGAGCCGGGTGAACTGCTTGTCGTTGCCCACCGCCAGCGCCAGCGGCCGGTCCTTGGTCGGGAACACCTCGTACGGCGCGATGCTGGGGTGCCGGTTGCCGAGAATCCCCGGCACCACCCCGGCACCGAGGTACGCCGAGCCCTGGTTGACGAGCGACGACAGCAGCGCGGCAAGGAGATTGGTCTCGACGCGCTGCCCCTCGCCGGTGCGCTGCCGGTGGTGCAGCGCAGCGAGGATCCCGGCGAGGGCGTGCAGGCCCGTGAGCACGTCGACGACCGCGACGCCCACCTTCGTCGGCGTGCCGGCCTCGGGTCCGGTGATGCTCATGAGCCCGCCGACGGCCTGCACGAGCAGGTCGTAACCCGGCAGGGCCGCTCCGTCGCCGCTCCCGAACCCGGTGACGGAGCAGTAGATCAGCCCCGGGTTGACGTCGAGCAGGTCGTCGTAGCCCAGGCCGAGCCGCTCCATGGTGCCCGCGCGGAAGTTCTCGACCACGATGTCCGCGCGCGCGACGAGCCGGCGGGCCTCGGCCCGGCCCTGCTCCGACGCGAGGTCGAGGACCACGGAGGTCTTGTTGCGGTTCACCGAGTTGAAGTACGTGGCCGTGCCGGCGTCGTCGTAGGGCGGTCCCCACGCGCGGGTGTCGTCGCCGGTGCCGGGACGTTCGATCTTGACGACCTCGGCGCCCATGTCCGCGAGCATCATCGTGGCGTAGGGGCCGGCGAGGACCCGGGTGAAATCGGCGACGACGATGCCGTCGAGTGCGCCCTGGCTCATGCGATCGGCCTCCCGCCGCGAAGGTAGACGGTCGTGGTGTGGGTGAAGAACTCCCGCGCGGCGCGGCCCTGTTCCTTCGGTCCGTAGCCGCTCTTCTTCGCGCCGCCGAACGGGACGTGCGGATCGGCGCCGGCGGATTCGGAGTTGATGTGCAGGATGCCCACGTCCAGGTCCTCGAGCGCCCCGAGTGCGCGGGTGAGGTCCTGGGTGAACACGGCCGCCGACAAGCCGTAGTCGCTGTCGTCGGCGAGCGCGAACGCCGCCTCGGCGTCCGCCGCGCGGCACACGGCCAGGACGGGTCCGAACAACTCCTCCCGCCACACGTCGAGCCCGGTGCCGGGCAGTTCGAGCACGGTGGGCGGCACGTAGAACCCGGCCGCGAGTGCACCGTCCTCGTACGGCCGGCCGCCGCACAGCACGCGGGCACCCTGCCGGACCGCCTCGTCGACACCTGCCTGGATCGAGGTCCGCGCCGCGGCATCGACCACCGGACCCATGTGGACGTGCTCGTCGAGGGGATTGCCGACGGTCCACTTGCCGATCCGGGCGACGAGTTCACCGACGAACTCGTCGGCGACGTCGTCGGTGACGATCAGCCGGGAGGTCGCCGTGCACTTCTGCCCCGACGACCGGAACGCGCCGAGGAGCACCTGTTCGGCGGCGAGATCGAGGTCCGCGTCGCCGAGCACGACGGCCGCGTTCTTGCCGCCCATCTCCGCCTGCACGGGCACGCCCCGCGCGGCCCCGGCCGCCGCGAGGCTCCGGCCGACCGCGGTCGAACCGGTGAAGGTCAGCGCGTCGATCCCCGGATGGTCGGCGATGCCGGCGCCGACCTCCCGGCCGCCGATGACGAGGTTGAGCACCCCCGGCGGCAGGCCCGCATCGGCGAGGGCCTGCACGAGCCGCATCGCCAGCAGCGGCACGGTGCCTGCCGGCTTCCACACCACGGTGTTGCCGTAGGTCAGTGCCGGGGCGATCTTCCAGGCGGGGATGGCGATGGGGAAGTTGAAGGGGGTGACGACCCCCACCACGCCGACGGGCTTGCGCGCGACCAGGATCTGCTCCCCCCGGCGCGGGGAGGCGAACACCTCGCCGGCCTCCCGGTCGCCCTCGCCGCCGTAGAAGCGCAGGATCTGGGCCGCGCGGAGCACCTCGGCGACGCCCTCGCCCCGCGTCTTGCCCTCCTCCCGGGCGAGCTCCGCACCCCACCGTGACGCGGACGATTCGACGACGGCGGCCGCCCGGGCCAGGACGGCACCGCGCTCGTGCGCCGGGGTCCGCGCCCAGTGCCGGGCCGCGGCCCGCGCGGCGGCGACGGCCCGGTCGACGTCGTCGCCGGTGGCCGCGCGGCCGTGCGCGACGGTGACGTCCGGCTCGGCGGGGCTGATGCTCACCAGGGCATCGGCCTCGCCGTCGAACCACTCGCCGTCGATGTAGTGCTGCAGCAGAACGGGTGTCGTCATCGTGTGTCCCTTCGACGCGTCGACGGTGCGGGTCAGCGGAATGCGGCGTGACCGGTCAGGGCGCGGCCGATCGAGAGCAGGTGCATCTCGCTGGTGCCCTCGTAGGTCAGCACCGACTCGAGGTTGTTGGCATGCCGCAGCGGCGAGTACTCGAGCGTGATTCCGCTGGCGCCGAGAATGGTCCGGCATTCGCGGGCGATGGCCAGGGCCTCGCGCACGTTGTTGAGCTTGCCGAGGCTGATCTGCTCGGGAGTGACCCCGGACTCGTCCTTGAGGCGGCCGAGGTGCAGCGCGAGCAGGAAGCCCTTGCCGAGCTCGAGTGTCATGTCGGCCAGCTTCTCCTGGGTGAGCTGGTAGGCGGCGAGCGGCCGATCGAAGACCTCCCGGGAGGCGGCGTAGTCCAACGCGGTCTCGAGGCTGTTGCGGGCGGCGCCGAGCGCGCCGAACACGATGCCGAACCGGGCCTCGTTGAGGCAGGACAGGGGAGCGCCGAGTCCGCGGGCGAGCGGCAGCTCGGCCGATGCCGGCAGACGCACGTTGTCGAGCACCAGTTCGGAGGTCACCGAGGCCCGCAGCGACAGCTTCCGGTGGATCGGGTTGGCGGTGAAGCCGGGGGTGTCGGTGGGCACGACGAACCCGCGCACGCCCTCGTCGGTCTGCGCCCATACGGTGGCGACGTCCGCGAGATTGCCGTTGGTGATCCACATCTTGGTGCCGGTGAGGATCCAGTCCGACCCGTCCCGGCGGGCGCGGGTGCGCATTCCCGCGGGGTTGGAACCGAAGTCGGGTTCCGTCAGGCCGAAGCATCCGATGGCGTCGCCGGAGGCGAGCCGGGGCAGCCAGTGCTCCTTCTGTTCGTCGGAGCCGTAGCGGTGGATCGAGAACATCGACAGCGAGCCCTGCACCGAGACGAAGCTGCGGAATCCGCTGTCGCCGGCCTCGAGTTCCAGGCAGGCCAGGCCGTAGCTGACGGCGTTGGTGCCGGCGCACCCGTATCCGTCCAGGTGCATGCCGAGGACGCCGAGGGCGCCGAACTCCTTCGCCAGTTCCTTGGGCAGCGTGGCGGATTCGAACCAGTTGCCGACCTCGGGGGCGAGCCGGGTCTCGACGAAGCGCCGGACGGTGGCGGCGATGTCGCGTTCGTCGGCGTCGAGCAGGGTGTCGGCGCCGAGGAGTTCGAGCGGCCGCAGGGGGCCGGTCGTGCGTGCGGGTGCGGTGGTGGTCATGTGCTGGTCCTCGGGGAAGTAGGGGTGGTCAGAGGGCGGCGAACGCGTCGCGCAGCACCGAGAACGCCTCGGTGAGCAGCGCGTCGGAGATCGACAGCGGCGGCAGGAACCGGAGCACGTTCCCGAAGGTGCCGGCCGTCAGGGTGAGGACTCCGTGGGCCTGGCAGTACCGGGCGATCTCCGCGACGGCTTCGCGGTTGGGGGTGGTCGTGCCGGGCTCGACGAGTTCGACGGCGACCATGGCGCCGCGGCCACGGACGTCGCCGACGACGGGGTGACGGGTGCCGATCTCGCGCAGTTCCCGCAGCATCAGCGCGCCGATCTCCTGGGCGCGGTCGAGCAGATGCTCGGTCTCGATCGTCTCGAAGACGCCGAGCGCCGCGGCACACGCGGCGGGGTTGCCGCTGTAGGTGCCGCCGATGCCGCCCGGGTGGGCGCGGTCCATGATCTCGGCCCGGCCGGTGACGGCCGCGAGCGGGAGCCCGCCGGCGAGTCCCTTCGCCGTGACGATCAGGTCCGGCACGAGGCCCTCGTGCTCGCACGCGAACCACGCTCCGGTGCGGGCGATTCCGGTCTGGACCTCGTCGGCGACGACGAGGATGCCGCGGTCCCGGCAGAAGTCGGCGACGCGCCGCAGGAAGCCGTCGGCGGGGACGATGAACCCACCCTCGCCCTGGATGGGTTCGACGACGACGCACGCCACCTGGTCCGCGCCGATCTGGGCGTCGACGAGCAGCCGGAACTGCTCGAACGCCTCGTCCGCGGCGCGGTCGGGCCCGCTCGGCCACCGGTAGGGGTAGGCCATCGGCGCGCGGTAGACCTCCGGGGCGAACGGGCCGAAGGAGTGCTTGTAGGGCTGGTTCTTCGCCGTCATGGTCATCGTCATCAGCGTGCGGCCGTGGAAGGCGTGGTCGAACGTGACCACGGCGGACCGGCCGGTCGCCGCGCGGGCGTACTTCACGGCGTTCTCGACGGCCTCGCTGCCGGTGTTGAACAGGGCCGTGCGCTTGGCGTGCGTGCCCGGGGTCAGCCGGTTGAGGGCCTCGGCGACCTCGATGTACGGCTCGTAGGGGGTGGCGAGGAAGCAGGTGTGGGTGAACTGCTGCAGTTGTGCGGTGGCGCGTTCGACGACCCGCGGCGCGGAGTTGCCGACGGTGGTGACGGCGATGCCGGAGCCGAGGTCGATGAAGGAGTTCCCGTCCACGTCGACGAGCACACCCCCGCCCCCGGCGGCCGCGTAGATCTCGGCGCCGCTGGCCAGGCCCGCCGGCAGCGCGGCGGCGCGGCGCTGCGCCAGCTCGCGGGACCGGGGTCCCGGGATCTCCGTCACGATGCGACGTGCCTGCTCGAGCCCGGGGCCACCCCGTACGAGTTCGACTGCGGTCATGTCCTTCTCCCTCCGTCGGTTTCCTCGAACTGTAGGAGCGCAGACCCGGGTTTCTGATGGACCTCGAGTACAAGTTCAGCCGTCTGCATGGACATCGAGTACATGTCCGTTCTCGGCGGTCCGCCGCAGACTGGCGGCACACCACGGCCCACACCGGGTGACCGAAAGGACATACCGATGACCACCGCCCCCACGCACCCGTACGAACCGGCGCCCACCGACGTCGCCGGGGCCGCGCGGCGCCTCGCGCGCGCACAGGATGCCGGACCGGCACTGCTGTTCGTGGAGGACTCGTCCTCCGACGGCACCGCCTGTGCCGTCATGCGATGGCCGGGCCGGGACCCGCTGCTCGCCGACTCCGTCCACACGTTCGAGCACTTCGGCCTGCGGATCGACGATCACGAACTCCTGACCACCGGCGACGCGGACCGCCGGGTGCATCGATTCGCGTTCGTCACGCCCCCGGAGTGGGAACCGGGTTCGCCGCGCCGGGTGGCGGCGGTCTTCGACGCCCACGCACAGGGCCGCACCGTCGTCGACGGGTACTCCCGCCTCGCCGTCGTCGCCGAGGTGGGCGTGCGGGACATCGCCCTGGTCCGCGCCGCCGCCCGCTTCGCCCGCCAGGCGGGACTGATCATGTCGGAACGGTACGTCGTCGACACGCTCTGCCGGCATGCCGGATTCGTCGAGGCACTCGTCGCCTGCTTCGCCGCGCGCTTCGACCCGGACCGGCACGATCGGGACGTCGCCGCCGGACAGGCGCTCGCCGAACGGCGCGGCGCGGCGGAAAGCCTCGACGAGGACCGCATCCTGCGCAGCCTCGAGTCGTTCGTCACCGCCACCGTGCGCACCAACTGGTACCAGCGCGACGATCGCGGTGCGGCGAAACCGTACGGGGCATTCATGCTCGATTCCGCCCGTCTGGCCGACCCCGGACCGGTCGTTCCGCACCGCGAGATCTTCGTCCACTCGGACGACGTGGAGGGCATCCACGTGCGGAGCGGCACCGTCGCCCGCGGGGGGCTGCGGTTCTCGGACCGTCCGGAGGACTACCGCACCGAGGTCCTCGGCCTGATGAAGACCCAGGTCGTGAAGAACGCCCCCATCGTCCCCGTCGGCGCCAAGGGCGCGTTCGTCCGCAGAAATCCGGATATTTCTCCCGCCCAGGCATATTCGACGTTCGTCCGGGGAATGCTCGACCTCGCCGACAACATCGTCGACGGTCGGATCGTGCATCCGGACCGCACCGTCGTCCACGGCGGGGACGACGCCTATCTGGTGGTGGCCGCGGACAAGGGCACGGCCCGGTTCTCCGACCTGGCGAACTCCATCGCCGCGGAGTACGACTACTGGCTCGGCGACGCCTTCGCCTCGGGCGGATCGAGCGGATACGACCACAAGGCGATGGGCATCACCGCGCGCGGCGCGTGGGTCGCGGTCCGCGAGCACTTCACCGACCTCGGCATCGACGTCGAGACCACCGAGGTGACGGCGGTGGGGATCGGGGACATGTCCGGCGACGTGTTCGGCAACGGGATGCTGCTCTCGCCGCACCTGCGCCTCGTCGGCGCCTTCGACCACCGGCACATCTTCCTCGACCCCGACCCGGACACCGCCCGTGCCTACGCGGAGCGCCGGCGGCTGTTCGAGCTTCCCGGATCGAGCTGGGACGACTTCGACCGCGACGTCCTCTCCGCCGGGGGCGGCGTGTGGCCGCGCTCCGCGAAGTCCGTCACCGTCCCGGAACCGGCACGGCGCCTGCTCGGACTGTCCCACCCGACCACCACCCCGGACGAGTTGATCAAGGCGCTGCTGACGGCCCCGGTGGATCTGCTCTGGAACGGCGGCGTCGGCACCTACGTCAAGGCATCCTCCGAAAGCCACACCGAAGCAGCGGATCCGGCAAACGACCCCGTCCGTGTCGACGCCTCGCAGCTGCGGTGCCGCGTCGTCGGCGAGGGCGGGAACCTCGGTTTCACGCAGCGGGCCCGCATCGAGTTCGCGGCCGCGGGCGGGCGCGTCAATGCGGACTTCATCGACAACGCGGCCGGCGTGGCCACCTCCGACGCCGAGGTGAACCTGAAGATCGCCCTCGAATCCGCCCGGCGCAGGGGAGGTCTGACCCTCGAGGAACGCAACCGGCTGCTCGACGACGCCCGCGACGAGGTGGCCCGGACGGTGCTGCGCACGAACCGGGACCAGGCGGTGGCGCTCGGACTCGCCGTCTCGCGCGCGGCCCGGCTGCTCGGCAGGCACGAGCGGCTCATCATCCACCTCGAGACCGGCGGCGGACTCCGGCGCAGCACCGAGGTGCTGCCCACCGTGCAGGAACTGGCCGCCCGCGCCGGCGCCGGCCGCGGGTTGACCAGGCCGGAGATCGCGGTGCTGCTCGCCCGGTCGAAGAACGTCGTGTGCCGGGATCTGCTCGAGTCGGACGTGCCCGACGACCCCGTCTTCGCCGCCGTCGCCCTCGAGTACTTCCCCGCCGGCATGCGCGCCGTGCTGCGGGACGAGATCCGGGACCATCCCCTGCGCCGCGAGATCGTCGCGACCCGGATCGCCTCCGATCTCGTCGACCACGTCGGTCCGGGGATGATCTATCAGCTCGAGGAACGGCTCGGGGTGCGCACCCCGGCGGTCGCCCGGGCGTACGCGGTGATCCGGGCGGTGTTCGACACCGACCGGTGGTGGGCCGAGGCACGCGACGGCGCCGACCGCTGGGAACGGCTCGGCGCCGTGCAGGGATTCGTCGAGCATGCGGCCTCGTGGATTCTGCGGCTGCGGCCGTCGCCGCTCGACGTGACCGCCGAGATCGCGCGGCTGCGTGCCGGGGTCGAGGATCTGCTCGCAGACGACGCGCCGGGCGACGGCCCCGACTTCCGGTTTCTCGCCGAGTGCCCGGCCCTGGTCGACACCGCGCACACGCTGGACTGCCCGGCCCGCCTCGTCGCCCGGGTGCACGCCGCCACGGGATCGCTGCTCGGGATCGAGGGGATGTCACCGGACCTGTCCACCGGATCCCACACCTGGTGGGACAGCACGGCGATCGCCACCGCGCGGGACGAACTCGCCGATCGCCACCACGGTCTCGTCGCCGCGATCCTGCGCCGGGACGGCGCGCCGACCGGCCCGGCGGACGTCGACGAGGTCCTGGCGCGGTGGCAGGCGCGAGTCCCGGACGCGATCGCCCGGGTCACGCGCCTGACCACCGAGCTGCGTGAGAACGGGCCCGTCGATCTGCCGCGGGCGTGCACCCTCGGCGCGGAACTGCGCCTGCTCGTGCGCGCGACGGAGCGGTGACCGCCTCAGCCGGCCATCTCGAGTTCACCCATGCGGGCCCACTCGACGCCGGGGAGCTCGGTGTTGAGGATCCTCGGCGTCTCGCTCAGCGCGGGGCGCATGGCGTCGAGTCCCTTGCGGAAGTGGTCGGCACCGACGTGCGCGGCGCCGGCCTCGCCGTCGCGGAACGCCTCGACGAGCACGTACTCGGACGGATCGTCCACGCTGCGGGACCACTCGAACCACAGGTTTCCGGGTTCGGCCCGGGTCGCCTCGGTGAATTCCCTTGTGAGCGAAAGCCAGTCGTCCCGGTACTCGGGACGGACCCGGAACTTGACCACGATGAAGATCATTGCGTACTCCGATTCTGCCGGGTGGACACGGCGGCGGCCGGTCGCCCCGGAGGGAAGCGACCGACGGGGCCCGGCCGCCGCCGAGACCGTCCCCCCGCGCTCAGTAGATGTTGGACGGGCGGACCATGCCCTCGGCCAGGTCCCCGAAGCCGGGCGCGTGGATAGCGCCGGGATTGCCGACGACCTCCTCCACGATCGCGGTCTCGGTGGTGATGAGCAGCGCCGCGATGGACGCGGCGCTCTCGAGCGCGGCGCGCGTGACCTTGAGGGGGTCGACGATGCCCTCGTCGAACATGTCGCCGTACTCACCGGTCAGGGCGTCGAAGCCGTGCCCCGACGGCAGGCCCGCGACGACCTCGACGACCTCGTCACCGTCGAAGCCGGCATTGACCGCGATCCACCGCAGCGGCTCGGGCAGGGCCCGCCGCACGACGTCCCGGCCGATGGCCTCGTCGCCGGGCAACTCGAGATCGGCCAGCGCGCGGTGCGCCTGACCGAGCGCGGTGCCGCCGCCGGCGACGATGCCGTCCTCGAGGGCGGCCCGGGTGGCGGCGAGGGCGTCCTCGACGCGCAG
The DNA here is from genome assembly GCF_000256505.1 of Rhodococcus sp. P14. Classification (NCBI taxonomy): domain Bacteria; kingdom Bacillati; phylum Actinomycetota; class Actinomycetes; order Mycobacteriales; family Nocardiaceae; genus Rhodococcus; species Rhodococcus sp. P14. The sequence continues at coordinate 17,390 of NZ_AJFC01000336.1, forward strand.
CATGCGCTCCTTGAGTTCGACGCTCGTGGCGCCGCCCACCCGGATGACCGCGACCCGCCCGGTGAGCCGGGCGATGCGCAGCTGGAGGCTGTCCTGGTCGGCGTCGATCCGGGCGCGGTCCAGCTGCGTCTCGAGCTGCGCGATCCGGGCCTCGAGCAGCTTCGCGTCGCCGTGGCCGCCGACGATGGTGGTCTCGTTCTCGGTGACGGTGATGCGGTCGCAGGACCCGAGATGCTCGCGTGTCACCTCGGACAGCTCGACGCCGGTGTCCTTGGCGATCACGTGCCCGCCCAGCGCCACCGCGAGGTCCTGCAACTCGGCGACCCGCCGGTGACCGAATCCGGGCGCGCGTACGACGACGGACTGCATCGTCTTGTGCATGTTGCCGCCGACGAGGAGCTGCAGGGCGGGGCCGTCGACGTCCTCGGCGAGCACGACGAGGGGCCGGTCGGCGCGTTTGGCGGCCTCGATGCTCGGCATGATGTCCTGCACCTGGCTGATCTTCTTGTTGGTGAGCAGGATCAGCGGATTGTCGTGGACCGCTTCCATGCGTTCCGGGTCGGTGACCATGTAGCCGGAGATGTAGCCGTGGTCGAATTCGATGCCGTCGACGACGCTCACCGACATCCCGAGGGTGTCGCTCTCCTCGGTGGTGACGATGCCGGACCTGCCGACGTACGAGACGGCCTCGGCGATGGCCTCGCCGATGGACTCGTCGTCGCTGGCGGCGAGCGTCGCGACGCGCCGCAGGTCCGCGCGGTCCTCCACCGGCACGGACCGGTCGCGCAGCGCCTCGACGACGACGGGAACGGTGCGTTCGATGCCGCGGCGCACCCGCATCGGGTTCGCGCCGGCATCGACGGCGCGCAGGCCCTCGCGGACCATGGCCTGCGCGAGCACCGTCGCGGTGGTGGTGCCGTCACCGACCACGCCGTTGGTCTTCATCGCCACTTCCTTGACCAGCTGCGCACCCATGTTGGCGAACGGGTCCCGCAGCTGGATCTCCCGGGCGATCGTGACGCCGTCGTTGGTGATGGTGGGTGGGCCGGTGAGCTTTTCGAGCACCGCGTTGCGGCCCTTCGGACCGAGCGTCACCTTGACCGCGTCGGCGAGGGCGTTGACGCCGTACTCGAGCAGGGTGCGGGCTTCCTGAGCGAACCGCAGATCCTTTGCCATGACTGGGTTTCCTTTCGTGCCGACCGGTGGATGCGGTTCAGGGGACCAGGATCGCGCGGCCGCGGACCCGTCCCGCGTCGAGGTCTTCGATCGCCTGCTGGAACTGCTCGAGCGGGTACTTGGTCGTGTGCAGCGCGACCTTGCCCTGCGCGGCGAGGACCATGAGCTCCTGCAGGTCGTTGTAGGAGCCGACGAGGTTGCCGACGAAGTTGATCTCGGTGGAGATCACGTCGATCGTGGGCACGTCGATGTTCTCGCCGTAGCCGACGACGTAGTAGTTGCCGGCGCGGCGCAGCATCGCGACACCGTCCTTCGTGGCGCCGCCCTCACCGACGAAGTCCACGACGGCTTCGGCGCCGCGCCCGCCGGTCAGTTCCAGGATCTGCTGCACGTGGGTGCCGTCGGCGACGATGCCGTGGTCGGCGCCGATCTCGACGGCCAGAGCGACCGCGGCCGGATTGCGGTCCACCACGATCAGGGTGGCCGCGGAGATCGCCTTGAGCACCTGGATGCCGATGTGGCCGAGACCGCCGGCGCCGATCATGACGCACACGTCGCCGGGCCGCGTCGCACGCGCCGCCTTCGCGACGGCGTGGTAGGCCGTGAGCCCGGCGTCGGCGAGCGCCGCGACGTCGGACGGCTCGAGCGAGTCGTCGATCCGGACCACGCTGCGCGCGGTGGTGCGCAGGTACTCGGCGTAGCCGCCGTGGGTGTCGATGCCGGGGAACTGGCTGTTCTCGCAGTGCACGTCGTCGCCGAACCGGCACGCGCGGCAGAGCCCGCACGTGATGAGGGGGTGGAGGATGACCTTGTCACCGACGGCGACGTTGGTGACGGCGTCGCCGACGGCATGCACCCAGCCGGCGTTCTCGTGGCCGATGGTGTACGGCAGGACGACGCCGCTCTTCTCGGCCCACTGTCCCTCGAGGATGTGGATGTCGGTGCGGCACACCCCCGCCCCGCCGATGCGGACGATGACGTCGAGCGGGCCTTCGACCTTCGGCTCGGGGATGTCGTCGAGTTGAAGCTTGGTGTGGTAACCCACGACCTGCACGGCCTTCATGACACTCTCCTGACGATTTCGGAACAACGGACGTCGGCGACCCGGGGCGCTGCCGATTCGCCGTCGTCGGCGTACCGGGTGGCCAGCAGGCCCCGGCAGAAATGCGCGTTCCCCTCCATGGAGATCCGCACGGACTTCGCGAAACGCAGCCGCATCGGCACCGCCTCGTGGGGGATCGGCCGCCCGTCGTCGTCGACGAACACCCGGCCGGCCGGGCACAGGCTCAGGCCGATGTCGAACCGTCGCCGCATCAGCGCCGACTTGTGCCGGCCCGGCGGCAGGTCGCTCAGGGTGAGCGACGGGATGTCGTCGACGGTGAGGGACGAGTGCTGCAACAGGGATTCGAGGCAGCGCTCCAGCGCGGCGAGGTGCGCCTTGCGCCGGAACGTGCGGCGCAGCTCGTCGAGGTTCTCCTCCGCCTCGGACCCGAAGGTGCCCCGGTAGCCGGCGTCGGCGGCGAGCCCCGCGTTGATCTTGGCGCTGTCGTGGTGGTCGTCCAGCAGGATCCGCACCTCGCCGATGCCCTCGATCGCGCGCAGCGCGTCCTGAGCGTCGGAGGCCATGAGGTACGCGAAGTTCGGTGAACAGAACGCGGTGGGCAGCCGCAGGTGCACGGTGACCCCGTCGTCGTCGAGCACCACCGACCGCACGAAACCGAGATCGGTGATCGGTTCGTCCAGTTCGGGGTCGACCACGGTGCCGAGCGCGGCGAGCACGTCGCTGCCCGACACCGGTGCGGCGGTCACGACGACACCGCCTCTCGAGCTCCCGCCGCCACCTCCACGCCCTCCTGTCCGGCCGGCTCGGGCAGCCGCAGGTGTTCCGGAACGTCGATGTCGTAGAGCGCCGCGGCGTTGAGACCGAGGATCTTCTTCTTCTGCTCGATCGTGATCGGCGCGTATTCGGTCATGTCCTCGGGGATCTGGAAGTCCACGAACTTCTCGATCAGCCACTTCGGTGTCCACAGCGCGTAGTCGCTGGAGAACAGGATCTTGTCCTCGCCGAGCCAGTAGAGCAGTTCGCCGATGATCTGGGCGAAGTACCGGGGACGGGTGTGGATGAACGGAATCGCCACGGCCAGACCGCCGTACACGTTCGATTCCTGGGTCGCGATCCAGCAGAAGTCCTCGAGCCGGGGCAGGCCCACGTGCTCGACGACGAACCGCAGCTCGAGGTAGTCGGTGGCGACCTTGTCCACGTCGGCGACGTCGAAGGCGTCCCGGTCGAGCGGGCGGATGGTCGGGCCCTTGTGCACGTGGATGTTCTTGATGCCCAGCTCGATGCACTCCTCGAGGTAACGCCTCGACCACGGGTCGTCGAGCTTGTATCCGCGGGAGTCACCGTGCCATTCGGCGGTGTACAGCTTGACGCCCTGAAGGTTCATCCGCTCGGCGTCCCGGCGCAGCTGCTCGAGTCCGGCCTCGCCGTGGCGGGGGTCGTAGGCATGGTTGTAGGTGAGCTTGTCCGGGTGCTTGCGGGTGAGCTCGAACGCCTCCTCGGTCTGCCCGAACCCGTTGTGGTAGAACTCGCTCAGCAGGGTGGCCTGGAAGATCGCATGATCCACGTGCCCGTCCACGAAGAGGTCCTTCATGAGGCGTTCGCCACCGTAGTAGGTGTAGGTGTCGTAGTCCCACACCTCCTCCTCGGGGCTGAGGTTCTTGTGGTAGTCGTAGAAGCAGTCGATGAACTGCCGTCCGTGCACGTTCTTCTGGTTCGACTCGCGGCCGTCCCAGATGTGCACGTGGCCGTCCACGATGAAGTACTGCTGGCCGTCCTTCTCGTACATCGCTTCCCTCGTTCTGTCGTGTGCCGGTGGTGGATCGGGAGCCGTCCGGGCCCGGCGGGCGGGCCCGGACGGCTGCGGTCAGTGCGCCGTGAGATCGAATCCGATGTACTCGGCGGCGTCCTCGGGACTGGCGAAGAGCATGGTCTTGTCGTCGAGATGCACCATGCGCCCGTAGTGGGTGGAGCTGATCTCCTCGAAGATCGATCCGTCGAAGTCCTCACCGAGGGCGTCGGTGAGCTCGGCGTAGTCGAATTCGAGGCGGTTCACGCCGTCGACGCGGATCATCGACGGGTACTCCGTCAGCTCCACTCCCTCCTTGGCGCCCATGACGTCGGCGACGACACGTCCGATCGGGGTGTTCATCAGGGTGACGCCACACATGTTGGAGAACTCGGTGGCCGATCCGAATTGCATGCTCACTGGTCCAACTCCTTCGGGATGTCGAGCCCGAGATCCTCGAGCAGGGAACGGAACTTCGCCTCGGCGGCGTCGAGGCTGGAGGCGAACGTGACCGCCTTGTCCGCCGGCTGGGACCAGATCGGCTGCAGGGCGCGGGCCGCGTCGAGGCAGCGCGGCACCCACGTCGCCAGCCATGTCCCGAACAACTCCTTGTTCGACTCCCCGTCCTGCTCGTCGCGGACGAGCATCCGGAAGAGGTTGCGCGTGTAGGCGAGATCCCGGTCGTAGTCGTGCTCTCCGGTGCCGACGATCGTCGGCGTGATGTAGTCGCCGTTGCGGGCGGCGATCTGCATGATCAGTTCGGTGCGGAACAGCGAGCCGACGAGCTGCTCGAAGACGATGTTGGTGGCGAAGAGCAGCTCGCACCAGTCCGGCACCGCGGTCAGCCGCTCGACGACCTCGCGGGTGGGCTGCCATTCCGGTGCGGACTGCCAGACCTCCCGGTGGGCGGCCCCCTCGAACGGGATCCCGGCCTCGGACAGGTCGAGGTTGAACAGCGCCAGGTCCTGCGCGAACCGCATCTTGTGCGCCGCGTTGACCGCCACCGCGGTGTTGATCATGTTCGTGGGGCCGGAGCGCTGGATGGAGGTGAACACGTGCAGCGCCAGACCGTTCTCCGCGTGCATCCAGGCGCCGAGATTGCGCTCGATGAACTTCAGCCACGGCGTGTTCCAGCCGTCGTAGGCGCGGGCACGCTTGGCGTTCTGCAGGCACAGATCCACCTGGCGCACGACCGCCGCGTTGTTGCGGTAGATCGTCTGGTCCCATTCCTCGTTGGGGTCGAGGAAGGCGTGCCAGTTCGACGACTTCGCGGTCGTCCATTCCTTGGGGTATCCGCCCGGCCCGTCGCCGAAGCCGTAGATCCAGCCCTGCGACAGGTGCCGATCGGGATCGGGCTGCACGTCGACGGTGACGTCCTCGTACATCGTCGAGCGCTTCTTGGCGGGCGTGTAGTAGGTGAAGGTGCGGCTGCGGGAGCTGGGGAACTCCAGCGCGCCGGCCTCGGAGTCGGTGAACTCGATCTTCGGGAAACTGCGTTGCTTGGACTCGGTGGTTGCGGTCATCTCGTATCTCACTTCTGTCGGTGAAGGAGCGGTGTGGTTTCCTACGGCGCCTACTCGAAGGCCGGGCTGGTGAACTTGTCGTAGAAGATCTGGTCCTTCGGAGTGTTGTGCACCTCGAGCAGTTCCAGAGCCGCGTCGACCATGGGCGGTGGCCCGCACAGGTAGACCTCGCACCGGTGGATCTCCGGTTCGCGGCGGCCCACGACGTCGGTGACGTTGCCCTCCTCGACGTCCGGCAGGCCGGACGGTGCCGGCTCCGACGACTCCGAGAGGCAGGGCGTGAACACGAAGTCCGTCAACGTCTTTCCCAGTTCGAGGATCTCGTCGACGTAGAACAGATCGGCCGGCGTGCGGGCACCGTAGTAGAACCGGACGGGCCGCGTGCTGCCGGTCTCGCTCAGGTGCCGCAGGAGCGAGAGGATCGGGGCCATGCCGGCGCCGCCGCCGATGAAGACGATCGGCAGGGGGGG
>NZ_AJFC01000337.1:0-5969 GCF_000256505.1 Rhodococcus sp. P14
CGGCAGGACGTGACCGTCCTTGATGGTGAAGGATCCGTAGGGCCCGGTGAGCGCGATCTCGTCGCCCACCGCGATACCGTCCTCGAGCAGGCCGGCGAACTTTCCGCCGGGGTACTTCTTGACGAGGAACTCGACGTGTCCCGGCGTCGATCGGGTCGTCGCCATGGAGAACGACCGATGTTCCTCGGTTCCCGGTATCTGCAGGTCCGAGTACTGACCCGGTTTGAAGTCGTACTCCGTGGGTTCGACGGGCTGCAGTTGCAGCGACACGATGTCCTTGGTCATCGGCTCGATCGCGGTGATCCGGGTGCGCACCTCCTGGATGGGGATACCACCCAGGAGTTCGTCCTCGTCGAAGTTGAGCAGTTCGATGGTGCAGTCGCTGTAGGCCGTCGAACGGCAGAGCAGCACGTGCCCCTCGTCGGTCTCGGCGTCGTTGCAGGCGAACGTCGAGTAGTCCTCCATCTGGATGTCGCCGTCGAGGACGAAGGACTTGCAGGCCGAGCAGCGACCCTCGCGGCAGCCGTGCATCAGGTGGATGCCCTGCCGGAAGGCGGCGTCGAGGATGTACTCGTCCTCGCCGACCTCCATCTCGATGTCGACGGGCTCGAAGTTGATACGGTGCGTGTCGGCCACGGGGGTGTCTCCTGGGCTCGTGAATTTCTGTGCTGGTGGTGTCGGCGGGCGGCGCCGGATGTGGTGCGGCGCCGCCCGCCGGGCCCGGTGTCAGAGCGGCGTGGCGCCGGCGCGGTACTCCGCGATGTGCGCTGCGCGCTCCTCGTCCGTCATCTGGTTCAGCAGGACGTTCGGGCTCTGGAAGGTGTTGCCCCGCACGTCGTCGAGGGTCCACATCTTCTTCGGGTCGAGATCGAGGTGCGGCTGGCCGACGAGGGTCTTGCCGTCGTCGCGCACATACCCGAGGTCCTGCACGATGTCGGCGAGATCCTTGTCGTGGTGCAGGGTCTCCCATTCCCGGAAACCGGTGAGACGGCCCATGTTCGGCGTGGGCCGGCCCTCGTACTCACCGCGGAAGGCGACCGCGTCGGTCCAGTAGCACGTCTCCGAGCAGTAGGTCCGCCACTGGTCGTCGACCTTCTCCACGACCATGTCCTCGCGGACCAGGGCCGGCACCATGCAGGTCCAGCAGCGGTGCGGGTACTGGTATCCGACTTCCTCGAACGCGATCGGCTTGTTGCGGCCGGGGTAGGCGAGGCGGTTGTAGTTCTCCCACCACTTGCCGAACTTGGAGTACCAGCCGGGGTACTTCTCCTCGAACCACTCGAAGTCCGCGTCGGTCATGGCGTCGATCCGCCAGTAGTTCACCGGCCAGCCCGTGGCGAAGAACCGGGCCACCTCGTGGACGTAACCCTTCTCGGTGATGCGCTTCCACGCCTCCTCGACGAGATCGTGCGGAATGGTGAGCCCGTACTTCTCGAGGGGGAGCAGGTAGCTGCGGTAGTAGTCGTCGTAGATCCACCGCCGCCACATCTCGGCGTAGCTCTCGCGGTCCTTGCGGCGGTCCTTGGTGCCGTATTCGATGAACGTGCCGATCGCGGCGTCGACCACGCAGTGGTTGTTCCACCAGGCGTAGCGCAGGTCGCGTTCGAGCAGCGGCCGGTTCCGCTCGTCGGCCAGGGCCATGAGCAGGATCGAGTAGCCGTTGGAGATGTGGCGCGACTCGTCGGACTGCACCGAGTGGAACACGGTGGGCAGCAGGTAGTCACCGTTGGCGGCGGCCTCGTCGGGCATCGCCACGAACAGGGTGTTCGTGAAGGCGGTCTCCGCGACCACGGTCAGGTAGATGTTGGCCGCGGTGATCGCGTCACCGGTGATGAAGCCCTCCCCGAACTGCCGGCCGATGGTGCCCGCGTAGTTGTTCGCGAACGCCTTCTCGGTCATGTCGAACCCGGCGGGATCGATGTAGTTGTTCATGTAGAGCTTCTTGAGGTTCATCTGGATCGTCGAGTGCCGGACCTCGTCGATCATCTGCACCGCGAGACCGTTGTGGATCTCGGGGTTGGGCACCGCGTCGATGGCCATCGGCATCGCGCGGGCCGCGGAGATCTCCGGGAACGGGATGATCGAGAGGAACAGCTTCTGCCACTCCAGCCAGCGCTGCTGGACCTGGCGGAACATGTTGCCGCGGATCGCGCCGTCCATCGCGCCGTAGACCCGGTTGTCCTTCTCCTCCTCCATGGGGAAGTAGGACCGCATGATCTGCTTGAGAGGGTCCTTCTTGGGGGCCTTCTCGAACGTGTAGTCGGTGCCGAAGCGGGTGGCCGGCGTCGCGAACGTCGGTTCCCACGTCAGCTCGGTGATCTTTGCATGGGCCTTGGTCAGGCTCTGCCTACTCAATGTGCGCCTCCTGGATCGGGAGCCGGCTCTGTGCCAGCCGTGGACGGTGGGGTGTGGGTGCCGATACAACCCCGGTGTGCAACCCCGATCTGTCTCAATGTGAGACTCAGGTCACAATCGATGTGATTACCTTTGCTCTTGCGAGATCCGAGGAGAAGGTGGCGTGACAACTCCGGACGACCGGGAGATCGAGGTGGGTGAACACAACCGGAGCGGGTCCCGGGACGGGCATTCGCTTCAGGAATCGGGCGAATCGGTCCGTGCGGGCGACTTCCCCGATCTCGGCGATCGGCGGGTCCGCAACTGGCTGCGGGTGTCCTGGGTGCGTTCCCGGGAGGCCAAGGTCGACGCCGATCGCCCGGCCGCGGACTACGTCGAAGCCCTTCCCACCGACACCGTCCTCACCCGGGCGGCCCGGCCGGTGCTGCGCGCGTTGGCGGCGGAGATCGAGAACGAACCGGTGAGCCTGATCCTCACCGACGGCAAGGGCACCGTGCTCAGCCGTTACGGCGGCGACCGTCGCCTGCTCGGCGCGCTGGACCGGGTCCACCTCGCACCGGGGTTCCGGTACTCCGAGTCCCAGGTCGGCACCAACGGCATCGGCACCGCGCTCGAGGTCGGCGCGCCGCTGCTCATCCGGGGCGACGAGCACTACAGCGGGCATCTGCGCAAGTTCTCCTGCGCGGGCGCACTCGTGACCCATCCCGTCACCGGGGCCCTGCTCGGCGTGGTGGACCTGACCACCGAGGCCGAGAACACGAACTCGCTGCTGCTCTCGTTCGCCAAGCTCGCCGCCACCCGCATCCGGGAGCGGATCCTCGAGGACGCCAACGAGCTGGACCGGGCGCTGCTGCACGACTACCACGCGGCATGCCAGCACTCGGGCCGTCCGGTCATCGCGATCGGCGACGAGGTCCTGATGATGAACGCCCTCACCCAGCAGCGGTTCGACTCGCGCGACCAGGCCGCGATCATCGACCGGACCCGCGACGCGCGGGGACGGCACGAGCCGTTCACCCTGCTCGCCGACCTGCCGAGCGGGACCACGGCCCGGCTGTCCTACCAGCCCACCTTCGTCGACGACCGGCTCGCCGGCGGGGTCGTGCGGATCAAGGAACAGGTCGCCCGGAGCCGGTCCACCCGGGCCGTCGCCCCACCCGCGCCGCGCGCCCTGGCCGGCCGCAGCGCCCAGTGGCAGCGCACCGTCGAAGGCGTCGTCGAGGCGTGCCGGCGCGGCGAATGGCTCGTCCTCGACGGTGAGCCGGGCGTCGGGAAGGCCGCCCTGATCCAGGCGGCGCACGACCACGTCCGGTCCGGGCACGCCCTGACGGTCCTCGACGCGGTCCAGCTCGACGGCGACGAGCTGCCCGAACGCGCGGCTGCGACCCTCGACGACGGTGGCGACCTCGCCGTGCTGCACGCCCACGTCCTCGGCGACGACCAGTTCGCGGCGCTCGAGTCGTTCCTGCAGGCCGTCGCCCAGGACACGCGCGCGCCCGCGCCGTGGGTCGCCCTGACCATGCAGCCGCCGCAGGGGCAGAGCGACACCCACGCGCTGCTCCGCCTCTTCCCGAAGACGATCTCCGTTCCCCCGCTGCGGCATCGACTCGAGGACGTGCCCGACCTGGTCCGGTTCCTGCTCGACGCCGCCGGCGCCTCCGGCCTCACGCTCTCCCCGGCCGCGGCGAACCAGCTCATGCGGCTGTCGTGGAGCGGCAACGTGACCCATCTGCGCGGCGTCCTCGACGAGCTCTGCCGGCGGCGGCGATCCGGGACCGTCGAGCCGGCCGACCTGCCCGCCGAGTGCCGGGCGACGACCCGCCGGAGTCTGACCCGGCTCGAGTCCCTCGAGCGGGACGCGATCGTGGAGGCGCTGGCGCTGCACGGCGGCGACAAGGTGGCCGCCGCGAAGGCCCTCGGCATGTCGCGGGCGACGATCTACCGCAAGATCCGAGAATTCGGCATCACCCTCTGATTCCGAGTGTGCGTGTCAAATTGAGACGACGGGACACTGCTCCGCACGAAACACTGCTGAGCGCAGAGACGTTCACCCCACCGGGGTGACCAGACAGGAGTGATCGATGACCGACCACAACGGACTCACCACCGCTGCCGGCGCACCTGTGCCGGACAACCAGAACAGTCTCACGGCCGGGGCCCGCGGACCCATGCTCCTCCAGGACGTGTGGTTCCTCGAGAAGCTCGCGCACTTCGACCGTGAGGTGATCCCCGAACGGCGCATGCATGCAAAGGGTTCCGGCGCGTTCGGCACCTTCCGCGTCACCCACGACATCACGCGGCACACCCGGGCCGCGCTGTTCTCCGAGATCGGCAAGCAGACCGAGGTGTTCGTCCGGTTCTCCACCGTCGCCGGCGAGCGCGGCGCCGCCGACGCGGAACGCGACATCCGCGGCTTCGCCGTCCGCTTCTACACCGAGGAGGGCAACTGGGACATCGTCGGCAACAACACCCCGGTGTTCTTCTTCCGCGATCCGCTCAAGTTCCCCGACCTCAACCATGCCGTGAAGCGCGATCCGCGGACCAACCTTCGCGACCCCGAGAACAACTGGGACTTCTGGACCAATCTGCCGGAAGCCCTGCACCAGATCACGATCGTGATGTCCGACCGCGGCATCCCCGACGGCTACCGGCACATGCACGGATTCGGTTCACACACCTTCTCGTTCGTCGATGCCGCGGGCGCCCGGTCGTGGGTGAAGTTCCACTTCCGCACCCAGCAGGGCATCCGGAACCTCACCGACGAGGAGGCCGCGACCGTGATCGCCGGCGACCGCGAATCCGCCCAGCGGGACCTGTACGAGGCGATCGAGGCCGGGAACCACCCGAAATGGACGCTGTACGTGCAGATCATGCCCGAGGCCGACGCGGCGACCTACCGCTACCACCCGTTCGACCTGACCAAGGTGTGGTCCAAGAAGGACTATCCGCTCCTCGAGGTGGGGGAGCTGGAGCTGAACCGCAACCCGGACAACTACCACGCCGACGTCGAGCAGGCCGCGTTCTCCCCTGCGAACGTCGTCCCGGGCATCGGGTTCTCGCCCGACCGGATGCTGCAGGGCCGGCTCTTCTCGTACGGGGACGCCGCACGCTACCGGCTCGGCGTCAACCACCACCAGATCCCGGTGAACTGCCCCCGGGCCGCCGCCCACGTGAACTCCTTCCACCGCGACGGCGCGATGCGGGTGGACGGCAACCAGGGCAGCGTCCCGAGCATCGAGCCGAACTCGTACGGCCGATTCCAGGAGCAACGCGGGTACGCCGACCCGCCGCTGACCGTCGGTGCCGTCGCGGACCGATTCGACTACCGCGCAGACGACGACAACTATTTCGAGCAGCCCGGGATCCTGTTCCGCGCCATGACCGCCGAGCAGCAGACCGTGCTGTTCGAGAACACCGCGCGCGCGATCACCGGGGCATCGGTGACGACGATCGAACGGCACATCGCCAACTGCACGCAGGCCGATCCGGCCTACGGTGAGGGAGTTCGCAAGGCCTGCGAGGCACTGGGGGCGTTGTGAGCGACCGGTGATCCGTCCGGCAGCCGCGCAACCCTCGGTCGTTCGCCGCGTCGAGTGCCGACGCGGCCGACAGGC
>NZ_AJFC01000338.1:0-4062 GCF_000256505.1 Rhodococcus sp. P14
TCCACGACTGCTGCATGCTGCCGAGCGGCTCGCCGGTGAACGGCTCGTAGTACTCCGCGAACGAGCCGTCGCTCGCCTGCCGCAAGCCCTCCGCTCGCAGCAGATGGGCGCGCTCCGCCCAGCCGCGGCGGGCGAACGTCCACGAGAACAGCCACGTCATCACCGGCCACACCGGTCCCCGCCAGTACTCGCGCGAACGGAAGTCCCGGGAGACGGGGGACGTCGAGGGTGGCACGGCGTAGCGCAGGTCGGGGTGCCCGCAGAACTTCGGGCCCTCGAAGGTGCGCAACAGGGCCCGTTCGGTGCCGCGGGGCAGACCCCCGCACAGCAACGGCGCGAACATCGCGATCGTGTCGGTGGCCATCCAGCGGCCGCTGCGCAGGTCGAAGTCCTTGGCGGCGCCGGTACGCGGATCGGTGGTGTCGAGCACGCCGCGACGGAACCGGTCCGCGTACTCGTGCAGCTCACGCACGTCCGCATTCGGGCGCGAATGCTCCTCCCCGATGACGGCGAGCACCTCGCACGCCAGCGCGAACACGGCACTGACGAACACGTCCTCGACGGCGAAGCTCATGGCCGTGGCCAGGGCGTCGTCGTCGTAGCGCACCTCCTTCATCTCCTCGAGCAGCCACAGGTAGCGGGCGTACTCGGCGTCGGTGGGCCGCTGACTCGCGTCGCCGACATGGGCGAGGTCCTCGCGCCGGAACGTCGGCACCGCCCCCGCGACGACGTTGGCGTACGCCGCGTCCCACCGGGGCGAGTTGTCCATGCCGGATTCCCAGCCGTGGTAGAGCGCGATGCGGCCGTTGCCGTCGAGGTCGCGGGCCCGGGCCAGCCACCGGTGCCAGCGCACCAGGTCGGGCCAGCGACGGTCCAGGAACTCCTCGGCGACGGCACGGGTGGTGCGCCCGTGCCGTCGGCTGTGGTCGAGGATCCGCTGCACCGCGATGGCGTGCACGGGTGGCTGGGTGATGCCGGAGGTCTGCGGCCCCTGCGGGGCAGCGGCGGCCAGGTCGGTGCAGGCCCACCGCGCCGGTCCCGGAAAGTAGCCGTCCACCCCGCTCGCGAACACGATGTGCGGGATCATGCCGTTTCGCCACTGCGCGGAGAGCAGGGTGTCGAGTTCGACGACGGCCCGCTCGACGCTCAACGGGGCCAGCCCCACCGCGACGAACGCCGCGTCCCAGCTCCACATGTGCGGGTACAGCTTCGGGGCGGCGCTGGTCATCGTGCCGAGGTCGTTGCCGCGCAGCAGATAGGCAGCCCGCGCGGCGAGCTGGGTGTGGGTGAATCCGCGGTCCGGCATCGCATCATTGTGCGACCGGTCCGGCGTGGGCGCGCGCCGAGAGCCGGCCGGGCCGCCGGAAATCGGACAGCCACACACGTCCCGACCGGTGTCGATGTCCGAAACCGAGGACGATGTCAGGAACCTGCGCGCGGCGCCGACGCCGATCCCGCACGAGAACTACGGTGGATTCCGGAACCGCCCCGAGACCCGAGGAGTATCGGCACATGAGGATCACCGGCGCAGTCCTGGAGGAGATCGGCCGGCCGCGGCCGTTCGCCGAGTCGAAGCCGATCAGCGTGTCCGAACTCGAGCTCGATCCGCCGGGACCGACCGAGCTCCTGGTACGGATCGAGGCGGCCGGGGTGTGTCACTCCGATCTGAGCCTCGTGGACGGCAACCGGGTTCGTCCGGTGCCGATGCTGCTCGGACACGAGGCGGCCGGACGGATCGTCGAGGTCGGTTCGGCCGTCGACGACTTCCGGGTGGGGCAGCGGGTGGTCATGTCGTTCCTGCCGCGGTGCGAGGCGTGCGACAACTGCGCCGAGGACGGCCGGTTGCCCTGCACCGCCGGGTCCGCCGCCAACAACGCCGGCGAACTCCTGCACGGCGGCCGGCGCCTGCACCGCGACGGTCACCCGGTGCACCACCATCTCGGGGTCTCGGGTTTCGCGACGCACGCGGTGATCGACCGCGCGTCGGCCGTCGCGGTCGACGACGACGTGCCGCCCGACGTCGCCGCGGTGCTCGGCTGTGCCGTGCTCACCGGCGGGGGTGCCGTCCTCAATGCGGCCCGGCCGCGGCCGCAGGACAGCATCGCGATCGTCGGCCTCGGTGGGGTCGGCATGGCCGCTCTCCTGACGGCCGTCGCGCAGGGGATCTCGCGCATCGTCGCGATCGACACTCTCGACGACAAGCTCGCCCGCGCCCGTGAACTGGGGGCGCACGAGACCTACACCCCGGGCGAGGCGCTCGAGCGGGGCGTCGCAGCCCGGTACGTCGTCGAATGTGCCGGCAGCGCACGCGCGTTCGAAACCGCGTTCGCCCTCACGGCACCCGGCGGCACGACCGTGACGGTCGGCCTGCCCGCCCCGACGGCGACGGCCGTGATCTCCCCGTTGACGGTGACCGCGGAGGCCCGCACGATCGTCGGCAGCTACCTGGGCTCGGCCGTGCCGCGCCGCGACATCCCCGAGTACGCGCGCCTGTGGCGCGAGGGCCGGCTGCCGGTGGAGGAACTGATCTCCTCCCGGATCCCCCTCTCGCGCATCAACGAGGCCATGGACCAGCTCGCCGACGGCCTGGCCGTACGTCAGGTCGTCGTGTTCGACGACTGAGCGCCGGACGTCGGCCGGGACCAAGGTCCCGGACCGGATATCTTGTGGGAAAATGATTTTCCGGACGTCCGGGGCGGACGGGGACGAGGTGCCCGCGCGTCCCGGCCGCTCGGTCCCCCGCTCGGCGCCGGACTGCTCCGACCGATGGGCGCATGCGACGGGAGTCTTCGGACCCTTTTCTCCCGGCCCTCGGTCCCTCCGGCCGTGCCGGAGTCGAGGTGCGTTTCCCGTCCCGCCGGTGCGCGGCGGGTGCCCGGACCGCTCGCGAACGCGAGTATCCACAGCTGTGGAAAAACCTGTTGATCAGTGATTTTCGACCCGGCCGACGACGACCCCGGCGTCCGCGACGGCCCGGCCCGTCCGGAGCAGCGGGCGGTGTCCGGCGCACCTGGGCGAGTCCACGCCGCGCCGTGGACGTGCTCCACGTCTCATTGCCGATGTCGATGCGGCGGTGCAAGAGTCAGCGCGCCGACGGTCGGCGGCTCCGCTCGGACGTCTGCGCCGCCGGTCGAGCGGGCGGCCGCGAATCCGCCCGCTCGCGGCAGCAGGTCGGAACTCGATGCCCCGCCGGGAGGCGGGCCCGAAGGCAGGAGTCGTGGTCATGGTCGATGTCGCGCCGATACTGAGGACGCCGGACGCGCACCGGCCGTATCCTCCGACCCACCGCCCGAAAGGCTCGAGGATCCTCACGGTCGTCACCTCCACCGACCACAAGGTGATCGGTGTGATGTACATCGTGGCGGCCTTCGCGTGGTTCCTCGTCGGCGGGCTCATGGCGCTGCTCATCCGGGGTGAGCTCGTCGTGCCCGGCCTGCAGTTCCTGTCGAACGAGCAGTACAACCAGCTCTTCACCATGCACGGCACGATCATGCTGCTGCTCTATGCGACGCCGGTGTTCTTCGGTTTCGCCAATTATCTTCTGCCCCTGCAGATCGGGGCACCGGACGTGGCCTTCCCCCGGCTGAACGCGGTGGGCTTCTGGCTCTACGTCTTCGGCGGCCTCATGGCCGCGGCCGGCTTCCTCACCCCCGGGGGCGCCGCGGACTTCGGCTGGACGGCGTATGTGCCGCTGACGAATTCGCTGCACTCGCCCGGCGTCGGCGCGGACCTGTGGATCCTCGGCCTCACCGTCGGCGGCCTGGGCACGATCCTCGGCGCGGTCAATCTCATCACCACCATCGTGTGCCTGCGCGCCCCCGGCATGACCATGTTCCGGATGCCGATCTTCACCTGGAACACCTTCATCGCCTCGCTGCTGATCCTGCTGATCTTCCCGCTGCTGGCGGCGGCGCTGATCGCCCTGTTCGTCGACCGGCAGTTCGGCGCTCACATCTTCGATCCCGGCACGGGCGGTGTCATGCTGTGGCAGCACCTGTTCTGGTTCTTCGGTCATCCCGAGGTGTACGTGCTGGCGCTGCCGTTCTTCGGCATCGTCTCGGA
>NZ_AJFC01000339.1:0-4338 GCF_000256505.1 Rhodococcus sp. P14
ACCTGGTGGTGCCGGGCATCCGCTCGTCGAGAACGTACATCCTCGACACCAAACCCGATGCGCGGCACCCGGTGGTGACACGCACGATCGAGGCCGCCGAGCTCGCCACGAAGGCGGGATACTCGCGGCCGCACACGGTGCATTGTGGACCGGGTGGCATCTTCATGTCCGCCCTGGGAGGCGCCGACGGCGCCGAGGGTCCGGGTGGTGTCGCGCTGCTCGACCACGACACGTTCGACGTCATCGGAGCCTGGGAGGCCGAGCACGGCGAGCAGTCCCTGGCGTACGACGTGTGGTGGCACCTGAAGCACGACACGGTGATCACCTCCGAGTGGGCCACGCCGTCGATGATCGAGAACGGACTGAACGCCGAGGACCTCCTCGGCCGCAGGTTCGGACACCATCTGAATTTCTGGAGCATGTCCGAGCGCAAGCCGACGCAGCGCATCGATCTCGGCGACGAGCATCAGATGGTTCTCGAACTCCGTCCGGCGCACAATCCTTCCGCGGCGTTCGGGTTCGTGGGCGTCGTCATCAGCGTGGAGGATCTGTCGGCGTCGGTGTGGATGTGGCACAAGAGCGACGACCGGTGGGCGGTGGAGAAGGTGATCACCATTCCGGCGGAGCCGGCCGACCCCGACGATCTGCCGCCGGCGCTGAAACCCTTCGGCGCGGTACCGCCGCTCGTCTCCGACATCGACCTGTCGGTCGACGACCGTTGGCTGTACGTCTCGTGTTGGGGCACCGGAGAACTCAAGCAGTACGACGTCGGCGACCCATTCCACCCGCGGGAGACGGCATCGGTGCGCCTCGGTGGGATCGTGGGCCGCGCGCCGCATTCGGCGGTTCCGGACCTCCCGATCGCGGGAGGCCCGCAGATGGTGGAGATCAGTCGCGACGGGCGTCGGGTCTACGCCACCAACTCGCTCTATGCGGCCTGGGACGAGGTCTTCTACCCGGACGGTGTGGGGGCGTGGATGGCGAAGTTCGACGCCGATGTCTCTGCCGGCGGCCTGGTCGTCGAGCGGTTGCGGTCTGAGTCGGGAATCTCCTTCTGGAAGGAGAGGCGTTAACGGAGGAAATCGAGGATCACGACAGCTGTCTGCGCGGGCTGCCCCAGCCAGGGCGCGTGTCCGCCCGGGAGGACTGCCAGCTTCGCCGAGGGGATCAGGTCGGTCACCCCACGGGCCACGGCGACGCCGCCGAGCGGCTCGTCGCGGCCCCAGACGAGAAGCGTGGGCATGGTCAGGCGGCCGAGTTCATCGGGACGTACGCGCGTCCGCCGGCGGAACCCGGACGGCGTCAGCAATGCCAGGGGAGACACGAGTGCGTGTATCTCGTCGCGCGCGGCCGACTCGGCGACGGGGTCTCTGCGCATGGCAACGAGCAGATCGATCAGGTCGGGATGCCGGACCAGCGTCGCGCGTTCCCCCATGACGGCGGCAAACCGGAGCACGGACTCCCGGCCGGGCGGAACGAGACCGGCCGCCAGCCTGCCGAGCCCCGGAGTGGCGAGTACCCGGTGCGGCAGCGGGCACCGCGTCCCCGGAAAGGCGGGCGGCCCGACTAGTACGAGCCGGCCGACCCGCTCCGGGTGCGCGAGTGCGTACCAGGTGGCCCACACACCGCCCGCGGAGTGCCCGAGCAGCACGGTCTCTTCGAGGCCGAGGACGTCGAGCAGGCGATCCAGCCACCCGACCGCCGCTGTGCGGAAGTGCCGTCGGGGGTGGTCGATCGGGTCGCTGAGGCCCCGGCCGGGCAGGTCCGGGGCAATCGCGCGGACGCCGTCGAGTTCGGCGAGTAGCGGCAGAAAGAATCCGGCAGCGACCCCGGTGCCGTGGAGCAGGATCATCGGCGGTCCGGCGCCCTTCTCCAGGACGTGCACTCGGGTGGGCAAGTCCGATTCCACCCTGCGGCTGTATCCCGAGCCCTCCGGAAGCACTCGTTCGTACCATGCTCGCAGGCCCGCGTGGCCGTCGTCCGCCGACGTCCCAGCGTCTCGCACAATGCTCTTCGTGAACATGGCCCCAGTTTGTTCGCGACGGCCGAGCGCTCGCATCGGGCGAATTGTGCAGTCCGTCATCCCGCACAGGGGAAATCTGTGTACGACACCGCCGGCGAAGTGCCGGATCGGCGGGACCTGCTTCGCGGGATGCACGAGTTCGTGTCGGGCTGGACGGGGATGACAGCGGACACGACGGAAAGAAGAAGGAAGGCCGGCGATCTCGCAGATCGCCGGCCTTCCTTCGTGCTGTGCGCCATCAGGGACTCGAACCCCGAACCCGCTGATTAAGAGTCAGCTGCTCTGCCAATTGAGCTAATGGCGCTTGGCGGTGCGTCTCCGGGGCGTTGTCCCGGCGACGAAGGAAAGACTACACACCTTCCAGGAGCGCACCAAATCGGCTGGTCATGCCGCATTTCGGTGGAAGCGGGACGTAACGCCGAGGGGGCCGGCGGCGATTGGTATTCGAACGTTATTCGCGTCGTCGACGTCGCGGCGGCTGTGCCTCGAGCGGGGCTGGCATCATCGAACGCACGCGCATCGACGTGCAGTTTTGCGGCCCGGGGGAGGCCCGGAATCGGAGGGTGAGAGTGGTTGGGAACAGTGCGGCGCCGCGCCGCCGGCGGAATCGGCATGCCGTCGCGGCGGTGCTCGGGGCGGTGTTGGTCGGCGTCATGACCTTCGTCACGGCCTGCTCCGGCGCGTCCGGCGCCGGCGGGGCCGAGGAGGTGCCGATCGATTCGAATCCCCTCGCCGCGCTCATCAAGCCCACGGTCTCGGCGAGCGTGGTCGACGGGGGAGTCGGCTTCTCGCCCATCGAGCCGGTGACCGTCTCGGTGGTCAACGGCAAGCTCGAGTCCGTCACGCTGCTCAACCCGGACGGGGAACCCGTAGCCGGGGCACTCGGTCCGGACGGAGCCACGTGGGCCAACACCGAGCCGCTCGGCTACAGCCGGCAGTACCGGCTCGAGGCCGTCGCGTACGGGCTCGGTGGAGCGACGACGACCGTCGTCTCGTTCACCACCAGCGCCCCGGGAAATCTCACCCAGCCGTACGTGATGCCGGGTGAGGGCGCGGTCGTCGGCATCGGCCAGCCCGTCGCGATCCAGTTCGACGAGAACATCCCCGATCGTCTCGCTGCCGAGCAGGCCATCACCGTCGTCACCGAGCCGCCGGTCGACGGCGCGTTCTACTGGCTGAGCAACCGTGAGGTGCGGTGGCGGCCCGAGAACTACTGGGCGCCGGGCACGAGGGTGACGGTGGACGTGAAGGTCTACGGTCGCGATCTGGGCGACGGTCTGTTCGGCCAGTCGGACGTGCACTCGAGCTTCACGATCGGCGATGCGGTGGTCATCACCGCCGACGACAACACCAAGCAGGTCACCGTCAACCGCAACGGGGTCGACGTGATGACGATGCCCACGTCCATGGGCAAGGACGGCACGCCCACCCCCAACGGCGTGTACACGATCGGCGACCGGTTCGAGCATCTGGTGATGGACTCGTCGACCTACGGCGTCGCCGTCGACTCCGCGGAGGGGTACCGGACCCCGGTGGACTGGGCGACGCGGATGTCCTACAGCGGGATCTTCTTCCATTCGGCGCCGTGGTCCCTCGGCGACCAGGGCGTGCGCAACGTCAGCCACGGCTGCCTCAACCTGAGCCCGGCCAACGCCAAGTGGATCTTCGACAACACCAAGCGCGGTGACATCGTCGTCGTGCAGAACACCGTCGGCGGCATCCTCTCGGGCACCGAGGGACTCGGGGACTGGAACATTCCGTGGTCGACGTGGAAGGCCGGAAACGCGCGCGCCTGATCCGGCGCCCCGGCGTGAGGCAGGCCGGGTCCGCCTCCTGCGGTAGCGGTTGGCACGAGACCCCCGGGATCGACGATCCCGGGGGTCTTCCCGTGTCGGGTGCCGACCGCCGGGCAGCCCGACCGTGGAGGGTCGACATGCGGTCCTGCGCGGCGGAGAATCAGGGAGAAGGCATGCCTACCTGTGACGTCGACCGACCGTGGACCACCGAGCGTGGCCCGGCGGACAGGTCCGAGTCGAGGAGGATTCATGTCTGCGACGACAGATCCCACGTTCTACCGCAGCCCGAGTGACGCCGTGGCAGCCGCGCCCGAGCGGCTTGCCTATGTGGCTGCCTTCGATCCGGCCGGCCGGGCGAAGGACGCGATCGCAGTGGTCGATTGCGAGCCGGGTTCGCCGACATACGGTGGTGTGATCGGCTGGACCGAGCTGCCGACGGCGGGCAACGAGTTGCACCACTTCGGATGGAACGCCTGCTCGAGCGCGCTGTGTCACGAGGGGCACGGTCACGAGGGGCAC
>NZ_AJFC01000340.1:0-22989 GCF_000256505.1 Rhodococcus sp. P14
ACCTGGTGGTGCCGGGCATCCGCTCGTCGAGAACGTACATCCTCGACACCAAACCCGATGCGCGGCACCCGGTGGTGACACGCACGATCGAGGCCGCCGAGCTCGCCACGAAGGCGGGATACTCGCGGCCGCACACGGTGCATTGTGGACCGGGTGGCATCTTCATGTCCGCCCTGGGAGGCGCCGACGGCGCCGAGGGTCCGGGTGGTGTCGCGCTGCTCGACCACGACACGTTCGACGTCATCGGAGCCTGGGAGGCCGAGCACGGCGAGCAGTCCCTGGCGTACGACGTGTGGTGGCACCTGAAGCACGACACGGTGATCACCTCCGAGTGGGCCACGCCGTCGATGATCGAGAACGGACTGAACGCCGAGGACCTCCTCGGCCGCAGGTTCGGACACCATCTGAATTTCTGGAGCATGTCCGAGCGCAAGCCGACGCAGCGCATCGATCTCGGCGACGAGCATCAGATGGTTCTCGAACTCCGTCCGGCGCACAATCCTTCCGCGGCGTTCGGGTTCGTGGGCGTCGTCATCAGCGTGGAGGATCTGTCGGCGTCGGTGTGGATGTGGCACAAGAGCGA
Source organism: Rhodococcus sp. P14 (assembly GCF_000256505.1). Lineage (NCBI taxonomy): Bacteria > Bacillati > Actinomycetota > Actinomycetes > Mycobacteriales > Nocardiaceae > Rhodococcus > Rhodococcus sp. P14. Next base: position 584 of record NZ_AJFC01000340.1, read on the forward strand.
CGACCGGTGGGCGGTGGAGAAGGTGATCACCATTCCGGCGGAGCCGGCCGACCCCGACGATCTGCCGCCGGCGCTGAAACCCTTCGGCGCGGTACCGCCGCTCGTCTCCGACATCGACCTGTCGGTCGACGACCGTTGGCTGTACGTCTCGTGTTGGGGCACCGGAGAACTCAAGCAGTACGACGTCGGCGACCCATTCCACCCGCGGGAGACGGCATCGGTGCGCCTCGGTGGGATCGTGGGCCGCGCGCCGCATTCGGCGGTTCCGGACCTCCCGATCGCGGGAGGCCCGCAGATGGTGGAGATCAGTCGCGACGGGCGTCGGGTCTACGCCACCAACTCGCTCTATGCGGCCTGGGACGAGGTCTTCTACCCGGACGGTGTGGGGGCGTGGATGGCGAAGTTCGACGCCGATGTCTCTGCCGGCGGCCTGGTCGTCGACCGCGGGTTCTTCCCGCACGGCGACGACTTCCGCGGACTTCGAGTGCACCAGACGCGCCTGCAGGGCGGGGATGCGTCCAGCGACTCGTACTGCTTCACCGGGTGAGCGTCGTCGCACGGCGCCTTCCGCCCCACCGTCTGGGCAAACCCGATGGCTGCCCGGACCGTGTTCGGACGGGGGCGCTGGTGCAGAGTTCGATACACGCCGCCGAAAACAGGCGAGTCCCTGACCGGCTTCCGCCGGTCAGGGACTCGCCCTGTGGGGGTGAGTGACGGGACTCGAACCCGCGACAGCCAGGATCACAACCTGGTGCTCTACCAACTGAACTACACTCACCATCGCATTCGCGATCGGCCTGGGCCGGTTGCGCCTGCGGTACAGATACTAGCCTGAGTTTGCCGGAAACGGCGAATCCGCAGGTCAGGCCGGGCCCAACTCCTTCGTGACGGCGGCGATCTCGGCGGACGGGGGGCCCGGAGGCGCGACGAACGCGGTACGCCGGTAATACCGCAACTCGCGAATCGACTCCTTGATGTCGGCGAGCGCCCGGTGCGACAGGCCCTTGGCCGGTTGGCCGAAGTAGATCCGCGGGTACCAGCGGCGGCACAGCTCCTTGACGGAGCTGACGTCCACCATCCGGTAGTGGAGGTAGGCGTCGAGCTCGGGCATGTCGCGAGCGATGAACCCGCGGTCCGTCGCGATCGAGTTGCCCGCCAGGGGCGCGGTGCCGGCCTCCGGGACGTGTGCCCGGATGTAGTCGAGCACCGTCTTCTCCGCCTCGGCGACGCTCACCGTGGACCTGCGCACCTCCTCGGTGAGCCCCGAGCGCTCGTGCATCTCGGTGACGACGTCGGGCATCGCGGCGAGTGCCTCGTCGTCGGCGTGGATGACGATGTCCACCCCGTCTCCCAGCACGTTGAGATCACTGTCGGTGACGAGGGCGGCGATCTCGATCAGCTGGTCGCTGTCGATCCGCAAGCCGGTCATTTCGCAATCGATCCACACAAGTTTGTCCTGCACGAAACACAGCGTAGTCAGCCCGGTCGTGGCGATACGGTCACGGTGACCATTCCACGGCCGCACGTGGACGAGGAGGACACCGGATGACGGTCGATCCGACGCCGGGCCCGGTGTGCCGTTTGGGCTGCTCCCGCAGCCCAAACGGCACACCGGGCGCTACGCGCCCAGCTTCTTGTAGAAGGCGCCGACGATCGGCGCGACGACACCGCGCGGGGTGTAGTTGCCGGCGACGGACATCGCCTTGCTGATCAGGCCCGGCACGATGCGCATCTTGTTCTCCGCGAGCGCGTCGAGCGACACCTTCGCGGTGTGCTCGCTCGAGATCCACAGGAAATCCGGCACGAGCCTGTCGACGATCGACGCCTCGGCCGGGTCCGGGGTCTCCGTGCGCACCGGGCCCGGCGCCAGCAGCGTCACGTGCACGCCGCTGTCCTTCAGTTCCCCGCGCAGCGACTCGGAGAAGGTGTTGACGAACGCCTTCGTCGCCGCATAGGTCGCGTTGTTGGGTATCGGCATGTTGCCCGCCGCGGAACCGACCATCAGGATCGCCCCGGATCGGCGCTCGACCATCTGCGGCAGCACCGCGAGGGTCAGATCGTGCACGGCGACGGCGTTCAGTTCGACCTGAGCCCGTTCGTAGGCCGGATCGAGCTGGGCCACCGGGCCGAACGTCGCGATGCCCGCGTTGTTGCACAGGATGCTGATCGGGCGCTTGCCGAGTTCCTCGACGAGCGCGGTTCGTGCGTCGCGGTCGGACAGGTCGCACGCGCGGACCTCGACGGTGACGCCGTGCTTCGCCTGCAGCGTCGCCGCGAGTTCCTCCATCACGTCGCCGCGGCGGGCGACGAGGATCAGCGAGTGCCCGCGCGCGGCGAGTTCGGCGGCGAGGGCCTCGCCGATGCCGGAGGAGGCGCCGGTCACGACGGCTCGGGCGTCGGGGGTGGGAGTCGGCAGAGTCATGGTCGCTCAGCGTAGCGGCGGCCGGTTCAGATGCGATCCGCGAGGCGGGTGCCCTGCTCGATCGCGCGCTTGGCGTCGAGCTCCGCGGCGACGTCGGCCCCGCCGATGACGTGGGTGGTCACGCCCGCGGCGGTGAGCCGATCGACGAGGTCACGGACCGGTTCCTGCCCCGCGCAGATCACCACGTTGTCGACGTCGAGCACCTTCGGGTCACGGCGCTCCGCACCGAAGCTGATGTGCAGGCCGGCGTCGTCGATCCGCTCGTAGTTGACACCGCAGATCTCGTGCACCTTCTTGTGCTTCAGGGACGCCCGGTGCACCCATCCGCTGGTCTTGCCGAGGCCCTTCCCGATCGGGCCGGGCTTGCGCTGCAGCAGGAACAACTCCCGCGGCGACGGCGACGGGCGGGGCGCGGTGAGTGCCCCCGGGGCGGCCTTCGGGTCGGTGACGCCCCACTCGCGCTTCCATTCGGCCAGGTCGAGGGTGGGGGAACGGTCGTGGGTGAGGAACTCGGAGACGTCGACGCCGATCCCGCCCGCCCCGATCACGGCGACACGGGCGCCGACGGGCGCACCGTCCCGGACGACCTGCGGGTAGGACAGCACGCTGGGATGATCGATGCCGGGGATTGCGGGCACGCGGGGGGTGACGCCGGTCGCGACGACCACCTCGTCGTACGCGCCGATCAGGTCGTCGGCGCCCGCGCGGGTACCGAGGCGGACCTGCACCTTCGTCAGCTCCAGCTGGCGGCGGAAGTACCGCACGGTCTCGGCGAACTCCTCCTTGCCGGGGATGCGGCGGGCGATGCCGAACTGGCCGCCGATCTCGTCGTCGGCTTCGAACAGGGTGACGGAGTGGCCGCGACGGGCCAGGTTCACGGCCGCCGCGAGTCCGGCAGGTCCGGCGCCGACGACCGCGACGGTCTTGCGGCGGCGGGTGGGGGCGAGCAGCAGTTCGGTCTCCCGGCCGGCGCGGGGGTTGAGCAGGCACGAGACGTGCTTGTTGACGAAGGCGTGGTCGAGGCAGGCCTGATTGCAGGCGATGCAGGTGTTGATCTCGTCGGGTACGCCGGCGGCGGCCTTGCGGACCCATTCCGGGTCGGCCAGCATCGGCCGCGCCATCGAGATCAGCTGTGCGTCGCCGCGAGCGAGGATCTCCTCGGCCGTCTCGGGCATGTTGATCCGGTTGGAGGCTGCGACCGGGATCCCGACGTGCTTCGCCAGCTCGGCGGTGACGTCCGCGAACGCGGCGCGCGGGACGGAGGTGACGATGGTGGGCACCCGCGACTCGTGCCAGCCGATGTCGGTGTTGATCAGCGTGGCGCCCGCGCGTTCGATCTCCTGGGCGAGGGCGACGATCTCGTCCCAGCGCTGGCCGCCGTCGACGAGGTCGGCCATGGACAGCCGGAAGCAGATCGCGAAGTTCGGCCCGACGGCCTCGCGGGTGCGGCGGACGATCTCGACGGGCAGCCGGCGACGGTTCTCGGCGCTGCCGCCCCACGCGTCGGTCCGGCGGTTGGTGCGCTCGGCGAGGAACTGGTTGATGAAGTACCCTTCGCCGCCCATGATCTCGACGCCGTCGTAGCCGGCCTGCTGGGCGAGGCGGGCGCAGCGGACGTAGGCGCGGATCTGCCGCCGCACCCCCCACGAGGTGAGCCTGCGCGGGCGGAACGGGTTGATCGGTGCCTTGATCGACGACGCGGACACACTCAGCGGCCAATAGCTGTAGCGCCCGGCGTGCAGGATCTGCAGCAGGATGCGGCCGCCTTCCGCGTGGACCGCATCGGTGATCGTCCGGTGCCGGCGGGCCTCGAGCCGGTTGGTGAGTTTGGCGCCGAACGGCAGCAGCCAGCCGGTCCGGTTGGGGGCGTAGCCGCCGGTGACGATGAGGCCGACGCCGCCGCGGGCGCGCTCGGCGAAATACGCGGCGAGGCGACCGGTGTTCCTGGCCCGGTCCTCGAGACCGGTGTGCATCGAGCCCATCACGACCCGGTTGGGCACGGTGAACGGCCCGAGATCGAGGGGGGAGAGCAGGTGGGGATACGGATTCGTCACGTGTTGTCCTCGATGGTGAGGGCGTCGAGCACTTCCTGGCACCAGTCCGCGAAACCCTGCTCGACGCGGATGCCGCCGCGCAGGACCAAGTACTGGTGGAGTGAGGGCCCGGTGAGCCGGTGAGGTGCGGGGAAGTCGCGTTTCTCGATGGTGCGGTACACCTCGAGGCGTGCGGCGTGGGCGTCGCGGTGGCGGGTGAGCTCCGCGAGGAGGGCGGGGAGGGTGTCGGGCCCGGCGGCGCGGATCTTCACGGCCAGGTCGCTGCGTAGTTGCTCGGGGTCGGAGGGCTGGGAGATCCAGCGGTCCAGTTCGGTGCGTCCAGCGGCGCTGACGCGGTAGACCTTCTTGTCGGGTCGCCCGTCCTGGGGCACGGTGCGGCCGGTGATCCAGCCGCTCTCCTCCATCCGCCGCAGCACGCGGTAGATCTGCTGGTGGGTTGCGCTGTGGAAGAAGCCGATCGACTTGTCGAACCGGCGGGCGAGCTCGTAGCCGGAGCCGGACCGCTCGACGAGTGCGGCGAGCAGCGCGTGTTCCAGTGCCATGCCGCGAGTATGCACCGAGGTGCATATGCAATCAAGTGCACATTGGAGAGGACGTCCGCGAACCACCCGGTCAGCCGCGAACGCGATTGTGTTCGCGGCTGACGGGGGATCGCGCGGATCGTCAGAGGCCGGTTCTCGGCGCGACGATCTCCTAGGCTGCGGGCATGAGTGCGCACACGGACGCCGTCGCCGGGATCGGGGAGGCCACCTCGCGGCGCCAGGTCTTCGCCTGGGGCATGTGGGACTTCGGGTCGTCGGCCTACCACGCGGTGGTGCTGACCTTCGTCTTCTCCGTGTATCTCACCGACGCCGTGGGCGACGACCTGCCGGGGTCGATGTCGGCGAGCACGTGGCTCGGGTGGGCGCTGGGCATCTCGGGGTTCGTCATCGCGATCACCGCCCCCGTCTCGGGGCAGCGCTACGACGCGGCCGGCCGGCGCAAGCGGTCCCTCGCGGTGCTGTCCTACACCGGCGTCGCGCTCATGGCGGCGATGGTGTTCGTGCGCGACGACCACCGTTACCTGTGGCTGGGCCTCGTGCTGCTGGGGGTGTCGTCGGTCGTCGTCGAACTCGCGCAGGTGCCCTACAACGCCATGCTCCGGCAGGTCTCCACCGAGGAGAACATGGGCCGGGTCTCCGGTCTGGGCTGGGCCATGGGCTACGTCGGCGGGCTGCTGCTGTTGCTGCTCGGGTACTTCGGTTTCATCGCCGGCGACGGCGACACCCGCGGCTTCCTCGGGGTGAGCACCGAGGCCGGTCTCAACATCCGCCTGGTGGTGCTGGCCGCGGCGGTGTGGTTCGCGATCTTCGCCGTCCCGGTGCTGCTCGCGGTGCCCGAGGTTCGGCCCACCGGCGCCGATCCCGGCGCGGAACGGACCGGGATCGTGCACTCCTACCGGGTGCTGCTGCGCGACCTCCGCGAGCTGTGGGCGATGGACCGGCGCACCGTCGGCTATCTCGGCGCGTCGGCACTGTTCCGCGACGGTCTGGCCGGGGTGTTCACGTTCGGCGCGGTGCTCGCGGTGAACGTGTACGGCATCGACGCCGCCGACGTACTGCTGTTCGGTGTGGCCGCGAACGTGGTGTCGGCGCTCGGTGCCCTCGCGGCGGGGCGCTTCGACGACCGGGTCGGCCCCAAGGCGGTGATCGTCGCCTCACTCACCGCCATGATGGCCGTCGGCATCGTGCTGCTTCTGGTGTCGGGGCCGGTGATGTTCTGGATTTTCGGTCTGCTGTTGTGCCTGTTCGTCGGGCCCGCGCAGTCGTCGGCCCGCACCTTCCTCGCACGCATCACCCCCGCCGGACGGGAGGGCCAGATGTTCGGGCTCTACGCGACGACGGGCCGCGCCGTGTCGTTCCTGGCCCCGACCCTGTTCGGGCTCTTCGCCTGGACGTTCGGCGCGGACCGGGCCGGAATCGCCGGTCTGCTCGTCGTGCTCGGCGCCGGGCTGGTGGCGCTGCTCGCGGTGCGGGCCCCGGAGGGTCAGTCCTTGAAGTAGACGAGCTGGTGGCTCGTGGCGAGCAGCGTGCCGTCGCGGCTCCACAGCTGGGCGGCCTGGTCGAAGTAGCCCTGCGAGAAGCGGTGCGTGCGCGCGGTGCCCAGCACGAAGTCGTCGCTCTGGGCGTCGAGCTGTGCGGCGTCGGCGTGGAAGTACACGGTCAGGGACACGGTCCCGGCCGGCATGTACCGGCCGCGCCGCAGGAACACCCTCGGGTAGAAGACGTCGCACAGCGCCGTCAGCGCCGGGAAGTCGAGTGGGCGGACCGGTGCGTCGCGCACCCACAGTGTCGTGGTGGAGTCGGGGTGCTCGCCGGCGTCCTGCTCGGGCACCGCGCCCTCGACGAACCGCATCTCGTAGTTGCGGGCCCAGGCGATGAAGTCCGGAAAGGTCCGGGCGGGAACCGTCTCCGCGGGCGGCACCTCCGGAACGTCGAGTTCGGTGTCCGACCAGGTGTCGCGGCGGGTGCCGAACACCGCGGTGGCGGTGGTGGTGACCATGCCGTCCTGCGTCAGCTCGAGCAGCCAGTGCTGGTTGGTGCGGTTGGTGCGGACCGCCCGCACGGTGATGTCGAACTCGCCGTCGGCGACCGGGCCGGCGTAGTTGACGGTCAGGGAGATGGGATCGCCGAGCCGGTCCGGGTGCTGCTGGACGGCCCGCAGCAGGGCGGCGGCGGTGACGCCGCCGAACGGGCCGACCATGTTCGTGTACTCGGGGCTGGTCCGCCCCCGCGTGTGACCGTCCTCCGTGGGCTCGAGCGCCACGGCGGCGTCGAAGGGGTGGGGCGGGGCGGCGATCTCGGTCACGACGACTCCTCGGGAAGAACGGGTCCGTTCCGGCGCGAACCGGACTTAAGTATGACAACATACATAGAAATCGGCGGCAAGAGCGGAGCAGGAACATGGCGAGGCGCAGCGACCCGACCACCGGCCCCCGTGCCGCGATGATCCGCAGCGCGATCCGGCTCATCCGGGAGCGGGGCGTCGCCGCGACCTCGTTCGCCGACGTGCTCGCCCACAGCGGAGCGCCCCGCGGGTCGGTGTACCACCATTTCCCGGGCGGAAAGGCGCAGCTCGTCGAGGAGGCCACGCGCAGCGCCGCCGATCACCTGGGCGACGGCGTGACGCGGGTGCTGGAAGCCTCGGACACCCCCGGTGCGCTGCGGGCGCTCGCCGACCTGTGGCGCCGCGGGCTCGAGGACGGTGACTACGCGGTCGGCTGCCCGATCGTCGCGGCCGCCCTCGGCACCGAACGCGGCGCCCGCGACGTCGCAGGCGTCGCGTTCGAGACCTGGTGCGACCTGCTCGCCGACGCTCTCGTCGCGGACGGGGTCGGTCCGGAACGCGCACGGTCGCTGGCGGTGCTCGTCGTCGGCGCGCTCGAGGGCGCGCTGGTGCTCGCCCAGGCACAACGCAGCTCGGCGCCGCTCGACGCGGTGGTCGACGAGCTCACGGTCCTGTGCCGATCGGCGATCGACCCTGCTGTCGGGCCGTGTTTCGGAAGTGTGGAATCACCAGGCCGTTCGGGCGGTGAGGCGTGTCGCGAGCGCTGAATGAGCGGAGATTCCGGAGAGGGTTCATCGAGGGAGGGCCCGGCACCGCTGCGACGGGGATCGAATGCCTTCTGTTGCAGCACACCGGCTGAGTGCTTCGAGTGTCAGCACCGTCGACTATTCGGTGGACTTGGGGTGCGCAGTGCCGGCGGCCTTGATCCACAGGGTGCGGCGAGCGGTGTCGACGAGATACCACAGCCGTCCGCCGGCGGTGACCTCGTACTGCCACTGCTCCGTCACCGTCCCGCCGTGCGCGGCGGTGGCCAGAGAGCCTTTGAGTTGATGGTGTCGCGAGGTCGGTGCCGGTGTCTCGGGGCGGGCGCGCAGCTCGTTCCACGCGGTGAGGGTGTTCGACGGCGCCTGCTGACACAGCGCTTCCCACCCTTGACGGCGTCGGTGGTGGCGAACCGTAACTCCCACCCGCCGGTGGGGTCGGCGGGCGGGGCGACCCGGTCACCGCGTTCGGGGCTCACGCAGCGCCCGGCGGGGAAACCACACCGTGGTCTTCGTCGGTGTCGGCGGCGAGCAGGGCCGCAAGGTCCGGATCGGCCAGCGCTTCGGCGGTGTGCCGCCAGGCATCGATCACCTGTACCGCCGGGGCCGGGTTGTCGAGCGATTCTGCAGCGCGCAGCGTCGAGACCAGCTCGAGCACCAACTCCTGGACCTCCTCGCGAGAGAGGAACGTCACCCACGGGAACACCTCGGGCAGCACCTCGGTCACCAGCTCCCGCGCGCGGGTGTCACGTCGCATCACCGCCACGAACATCCGCGTCGTCACCGACGCCGCCGCGTGCTCGAGCTCCGCCCGCGCCGCGGTGGTGAGCACCAGGTCCTCCGCGTCGCGCCGGCGCACCCGCAGCGACCGCGCCGGTGGGCGCCGGAGCCGCTCGACCGTGGCCTTGCCCCGCAACTGCAGGTCCGAGAACGACACCTCATCCATGCGCATACTTTAAAATTGCTTCTAAAGTCATGGTCTGTCGAGGCCCGCCACTCCTCGGATGGACCGAAGCGACGATCGCGATCCGGTCCGATCTAGTCCGCGATGGTGACCAGCACCTGTTCCGCGGCGTTGCGATGGCCGTCCGCGTTGGGGTGCAGCGGGGCCGCCGGCTGGGACGGGAACAGGCCCTCGGTCCAGCGTTGCGCGGCCGGCTGGCACGCATCGTGCCCCACTGTGGACTCGCGCAGGTCGACGTAGTCGACACCCGCCGCGTCGGCCTGCTGCCGCATCGCGGCGTTGAGTCGGTCGATCTTGGCCTGCAGGTACGTCGCGTCGTCCGGCAGGATCGGCTGATCGGGATAGCAGCCGCCGTCCCGGATCCCGGTCGGGTAGCCGACCAGCAGGATGCGCGCCTGCGGGGCGCGGTCGCGGATCTCCTGCACGATCGCGCCGTAGGTCGGCGCGAAGTCGTCGATCGCGCGATCCACGAGATCGACGCCGTCGCGGACGTTCGCGGTCGCGCACAGGGGTCCGGCCGGTGCCGAGGCCCTTCCGGACGAGCGATCGAGCGCGAGACACGACCCGGCCAGCGCGACCAGGCCGATGTCGTTGCCACCGATCCCGACGGTGACCAGCTCGGTGTCGGGGGTGAGCGCCTCGTACTGGGCGGCCACAGTGGAGCCCGACGAGACTACTTGGGGCCCTGACAGGTTCGCTGTCGTCGCGGAACTGCACGACACGTCGCGGAAGTCCTCGATGCCGAGTGTCCGGGCCACGGCATGGGGATAGTTGCTGCCCGAGCGGGCGCATGCCGGGTCGACCCGGGGCGGGATCATCGGGCCTGCCGTGAACGAGTCCCCCAGGGCCACATAGGAACTGTAGGCCGGACCCGGATCGGACCCGGTCGACGCCCCGGACCCGGTCGACGGCCCGGGATCGGTGCAGGCCGCGGCGGCCAGCACGGAGAAGGCGGCGGCCGCGACCGCGCCGATCCGGCGGTGCCGTGCCGTGGTCACGGCGTCTCGTGCGGACATCCGCTCACGGCCGGTCGTCGATCCGGGCGAGGATCGCCTTCGCCAGCGCGTCCGGCGCCTCCTCGGGAACCCAGTGGCTGACGTCGTCGAGGACGACGAATTCGTATGGCGCGTCGACGAACTCGCCGCAGCGCTCGGCGCCCGCCCGGCCGAGGGCCGAATCCGCTGTGCTCCACACGTAGGTGGTGGGCACCCGCACCGGCGCGAGTTCGGCGAACTCGCGTGTCATGGCGCGGTACCAGTTGAGCGTGGCGGTCAGGGCGCCGGGCTCGGACAGCACGCGCACGTACTCGTCGATCGACTCGGAGCTCACCCGGTCGCCGTACATCGCGCGCAGCCGACGAGCATCGTCCTCGAGCAGGACGTGCTCGGCCTTTCCCTCCTGCCGGAGCAGCTTGATGTAGGCCGCGCGGGCCTGCTGATCGGCGTCCTCGCGCAAGGCCCAACCGTAGGCCGCGGGGTGCGGCACCGACACCGCGGTCAGGGTCGTGATGCGGTCGGGGTGGTGTGCCGCGACCTGCCAGGCCACGGCCGCCCCCCAGTCGTGCCCCACCAGGTGGGCCCGGTCGAGCCCGGTCGCGTCGAGCAGCCCGACGACGTCGCCGACGAGCAGGTCGACGGTGTAGGCCGCCACGCCGTCCGGGCGGGCACCGGGGGAGTAGCCCCGCTGGTCGGGCGCGAGTACCCGGAGTCCCGCCTCCGCGAGCTGCGGGGCGACGGACTCCCAGCTGCGGGCGGTCTCCGGGAAGCCGTGCAGCAGCACGACCGGCGTGCCGTCGACGGGCCCGGCGGTGTGGACGTCGAAGGTGAGGTCTCCGAGGGTGACGCGCGTGGTCTCGAACATGGCGCCCACCGTACGGGTTGCCGTCAGCGGTGGGTAGGTCTCCAGGCCCCCATGCCGAGAACGATGAGACGCATCTGTTTCTCGGCGCGCGCCAGGACCTCGGCTTCCGCCGGTCCGCCGGGCCGGTCCACGTCGAGCAGTTCGAGCACCACCTCGAGCATGGCGGTCACCAGCAGGTCGGCCGCCATCTCCAGGTCGTCGACCTCCCAGTCCGCCATGCCGGGCATGCGGGAGAGGTCGACGGAGAGTTCGCTGGTGATCAGCCGCAATTCGACGGTGACGGTGCGCGCGACGGCCGGTTGCCCGCCGTGGCGCTCGCGGGCGAGGAACCGGAACGCCTGTTCGTGGGCGCGGACCTGCCGCACCAGGGTCTCGAGCGATGCTCGCGCCGAGGACGGGCCGCGCGCACGCCGGGCCTCGCGCAGCAGCCGGCGGAGCATGCGCATGGTGTCGGCGGCGAGCGCGACGCCGAGTTCTTCCATCGAGTCGAAGTGGCGGTAGAACGCCGTGGGCACGATTCCGGCCCGACGGGCCACCTCGCGCAGGCTCACCGTGGCGAAGCTGCGATCGGCCGAGAGCTCGAGCGCGGCGTCGAGCAGGGCCTGGCGGGTGCGCTCCTTGCGCGCAGCCCGCGTCGCGGGTTCGGGAACGGGGGCTGCGGACACGGGTTCGAGTCTAGGCAGTGCGGTGAACCGGTGGCCGGGGACGGGGGTGACGGCGGCCACATCGACGTTGACAGCGGGCCGGGCGGGCCTGGCACACTGAGTTCAGTGCACGTTTGTACACTGAAATTGGAGACTCGCTCGAGAGGAGCGACGCCATGACACTGCTTCATCGCGCCCGACGCGCCGCGGGGCCGGATATCGGACGAAAAGCCCTGATCAAGGCGCTGAACGTGCTCTCCGCCCCGCATCACCCGGACCGGTACCTCGAACTGGCCGATCCGCTCCTGGCCGTGCAGCACACGCGCGCCCGGATCACGAACGTTGACCGAAATGTCCCGGGTGCGGTGACGCTCGAGCTGCGCCCGGGCCGGCCCCTGGAGTTCCGGGCCGGTCAGCACCTGCAACTCGGCGTGGTGGTGGACGGCGTGCGGCACAGCCGCAGCTACTCGCCGGTGAGTTCCCAGCATCGAGCCGACGGGCGCATCCAGCTCACGGTCGGGGTGCGACCGGACGGCGTCGTCTCGCGGCACCTGCACGAGCACGCCACCGCGGGCGACGTGGTCGACCTCGCGGCGGCCACCGGCGAGTTCTGTCTCCCGGCGGAGCGGCCGGAGCGGCTGGTGCTCGTCAGCGGCGGCAGCGGCATCACTCCGGTGCTGTCGATGCTGCGCACCCTCGCCGACGAGGGCCACTCCGGAACCGTCGCGTTCCTGCACTACGCGCCCACCGCCGCGCACGTGCCGCACCGCGACGCGATCGAGTCCCTGGCCGGCGCCCACGCCGGCGTCGACGTGGCCTTCGCCTACACCCGGGCGGACGACGGTGCGTTGCGTGGCCGCTTCGACCGGAGTCATCTCGAGCGGGTCGCCCCGTGGTTCGCCGGCGCACCCGCCTACGTCTGCGGCCCGGCCGGGCTCGTCGACAGCGTGCGGGAGGTCTACGGCGACGCCGGCGCCGCGCACCTGCTGCGCACCGAGCAGTTCACCCCGCCCGTCGTCGTCCGCGACGACGACGCGAGCGGCACCGTCACCTTCGCCGCGTCCGGGGTCCGCGCCGAGAACAGCGGCGTCACCGCCCTCGAACAGGCCGAGGCGGCCGGGCTCACCCCGCAGCACGGGTGCCGCATGGGAATCTGCCACTCCTGCACCGTGACCCGGCTGTCCGGCGGCACCCGCGACGTGCGCACCGGCGAGATCGACGACGAGCCCGGCGCCGAGGTGCAGATCTGCGTGAACGTCCCCGTCGGCGACGCGGCCTTCGACCTCTGACCCACTCGAAACAATTGGAGGACACCATGTTCGGTTTGTCCATCCCCCTGTCCCTTCCGCTGCCGGCGTTCCTGTCCGGCCGTCGCGATCCCGACCCGTCGCCGGTCGTGCTGCGCCGCGAGCAGGTCGAGGAGATCGGCCGCGAACTCGACGCCCTGCGCGAGCGCACCGTCGCCTCGCTCGGCGCGGCCGACCGCGAGTACATCTACCGCATCGTCGGGGCGCAGCGGCGCTTCGAGATCGCCGGTCGTGCCCTGTTGTTCGTGGGCTTCCTGCCGCCGGCATGGGTGGCGGGCGTGGCCGCGCTGAGCGTGTCGAAGATCCTCGACAACATGGAGATCGGCCACAATGTGATGCACGGCCAGTACGACTGGATGCGCGAGCCGGAACTGAACTCCCGCACCTTCGAGTGGGACACCGTATGTCCCGCCGACCAGTGGCGGCACTCGCACAACTACCTGCACCACACCTACACCAACATCCTCGGGATGGATCGCGACGTCGGCTACGGCATCCTGCGGATGGATCCGGCGCAGCGCTGGCACCCCTACTACCTCGGCAATCCCGTCTACGCGACGGGGCTGATGCTGCTGTTCGAGTGGGGCGTGATGCTGCACGACGCCGAGGTCGAGAACGTCGTCGCCGGCAAACGCAGCTGGCGCGACGTGATCCCGCTCGCCCGGGGGTGGTGGCGTAAGGCGCGCGGGCAGGTGGTCAAGGACTACGTCGCGTTCCCGCTGCTGTCCGGGCCGATGTTCGTGCCGACGCTGCTCGGCAACGCGGCCGCCAACCTGGTCCGCAACGTGTGGGCGTTCTCCATCATCTTCTGCGGGCACTTCCCGTCCGGAGTGCAGTCCTTCACCGAGGAGGAGACCGCGCACGAGACCCGCGGCGAGTGGTACGTGCGTCAGCTGCTCGGCAGCGCGAACATCACCGGCACACCGCTGTTCCACATCATGTCGGGCAATCTCTCGCACCAGATCGAACACCACCTGTTCCCGGATCTTCCGGCGCACCGGTACCCGCAGCTCGCGCCGGAGGTGCGGGAACTGTGCGAACGCTACGGGCTGCCCTACAACACCGGGGGCCTGCTCGCCCAGGTCGGCTCGGTGTGGCGCAAGATCGTGAAGCTGGCCCTGCCGCCGAGCTGGGTCTCCGAGGAGCCCACGACGTCGGTGCTCATCGAGCGCAGCGTGCCCGTCGCGGGTACCCTCGCCCACGACAGCGCCTGAAGGGGGCACCGCCATGGTGGGTAGGTTCGAACGCAACAAGGACACGCTCCAGGAACTGACCGAGTCCGCGGCGACGCACGTCGGCAACATCGCCGGCATCATCACCGGCGCGGTCCGCGAGGTCACCCGGGAGGTCGGGGACTGGATCAGCGACGGCATCGAGATGCGGGAGGCCGCCCGCAAGGCGAGCGCCGACGACGAGCGCGTCGCAGAGCCGCCGTCCGAGCCGTCCGGCGGGTAGGCGAAGAACGCCGGGTAGGCGAAGAACGCCGGGAGCTGAAGAACACACAGACAGCGCGGGGCGGGCACCGGGATCCGGTGCCCGCCCCGCGCCGTCGGCGTGTGTTCGGATCAGATGACGCCGAGCGCGAACATCGCGTCGGCGACCTTCACGAAGCCGGCGATGTTGGCGCCGTGGATGTAGTCACCGGGCTTGCCGTACTCGGCTGCGGTCTCCACGCAGTTCTGGTGGATGTCGCGCATGATGCCGGCGAGGCGCTCGTCGGTGTAGTCGAAGTGCCACGAGTCGCGCGAGGCGTTCTGCTGCATCTCGAGCGCGGAGGTCGCCACACCGCCGGCGTTCGCCGCCTTGCCCGGGGCGAACGCGACGCCCGCCTCGCGGAACACCGCGATGCCACCGGGGGTGGTGGGCATGTTCGCGCCCTCGGCGACGACCCGCACGCCGTTGTTCACCAGGGTCTTCGCGGCGGTCTCGTCCAGTTCGTTCTGGGTGGCGCAGGGGATGGCGACGTCGCACGGCACGTCCCAGATCGAACCACCCGGGAAGTACTGCGCGTCGGGACGCTCGTCGAGGTACTCGGAGATGCGGCCGCGCCGGACCTCCTTGATCTCCTTGAGCAGCTCGAGGTCGATGCCGTTCTGATCGACGATGTAGCCGGAGGAGTCGGAGCAGGCGATGGCGATGCCGCCGAGCTGGTGCACCTTCTCGATCGCGTAGATCGCCACGTTGCCCGAACCGGACACGACGACCTTGCGGCCCTCGAGGGAGGAGTTCACGGACTTGGCCATCTCCGCCACGAAGTAGGCGACGCCGTACCCGGTGGCCTCCCGGCGTACCTGCGAGCCGCCCCAGGTCAGGCCCTTGCCGGTGAGCACGCCGGACTCGTAGGAGTTGGTCAGGCGCTTGTACTGGCCGAACAGGTACCCGATCTCGCGTCCGCCGACGCCGATGTCGCCGGCCGGGACGTCGGTGTACTCGCCGATATGGCGGTGCAGCTCGGTCATGAAGGACTGGCAGAAGCGCATGATCTCCTGCTCCGAGCGACCCTTGGGGTCGAAGTCCGAGCCGCCCTTGCCGCCGCCGATGGGCAGGCCGGTGAGGGCGTTCTTGAAGATCTGCTCGAAGCCGAGGAACTTCACGATGCCGAGGTTGACGCTCGGGTGGAAGCGCAAGCCGCCCTTGTACGGGCCGAGCACGCTGTTGTACTGGACCCGGAAGCCGCGGTTGACGTGCACGTTGCCCTGGTCGTCGATCCACGGCACCCGGAAGATGATCTGCCGCTCCGGCTCGGTCAGCCGTTCGATGAGGCCGGCTTCGAAGTAGCGGGGGTGACGCTCGAGGACGACATGCAGGGACTCGAACACCTCGGCGGCTGCCTGATGGAACTCGGGTTCACCGGCGTTGCGCGCCTTCACCTGTTCGTAGATCTCTGCAATGCGGTCCCGGGTCGACACGCTCACCACCTGACTGTGAGGAAACTGTTACATGGCGTTAACACGTTGAATCATAGGCGCAGGCACCGGGCATCCGATAAAAGGGGGCAGTATGCCCGGGCTCCGGGCGTCGAGGGTGTCGGCCGAACCGGGGGACGGCTACGCGGGCTCGGGAAGGGTGGCTTCCGGGCCCGGGCTGCCGCCGAGCGCGGCGACGAGGCGTTCGCGTGCGCGTCCGAGGTGCCGGGTGATCACCTCGACCGCCGCATCGCCGTCGCCGGCCAGGACGGCGTCGAGGATCTGCTGGTGTTCGGCCGCGATGCTCGTGGTGGTGAGCAGCTGCTTGCCCTGCACCTGCACCATGCACAGCCGCACCTCGGACACGAGCGAGCCGAACATGCGGCTGGTGCGCGGGCTGCCCAGCGCGTCCACCAGGGCGGTGTGGAAGCGCATGTCGGGTTCGACGACGGTGAGCGGGTCGGCCTCGGTCATGGCCGAGATCTCGGCGTTGGCGGCCGACGCCGCCGGAGGCACCGCCCGGGTCTCGGCGAGCGCGCGCAGCACCACCGATTCCAGGTGCGCGCGGGTGCGGTAGATGTCACGCACGTCGTCGGGGCCCAACTGGGGCACGCGGGCGGTCTTGTGGGCGCTGCGCTGCAGTAGGCCCTCGCCGACGAGCTTCTCGATGGCGGCCTTGGCGGTCGGCCTGGCGACTTCGTAGGCGCGGGACACCTCGGCTTCGGTGAGGGCGTCCTCGTGCGTCAGCTCCCCGGCGAACACGCGCCGCCGCAGTTCCAGGGCGAGGGCGTCGACGATCGACAGGGCCTCGACGCGTCCGACCAATGCCCCGCTCCTTCCCGGCTCTCCGCGCACCCGCACGGACCTGCGCGAACACGAGCATTCTTGCACGACGCCGCACATGCATTCTTGACAGGAATGTGTACTTGTCTGACAATTCTGGGAAACGGTGACAGGCATCACAACGAGAGGCGCGCTATGTACCAACAGACACTCGACCCGATCGGCGGCTCACTCGCCTGGTCGGCCGTGGTCGCGGCGATCCCGCTGGCCGCGATGTTCGTCATGCTCGGCGTCTTCAGATGGAAGGCGCACCGCGCGGCCCTCGTCGGTCTGGCGCTCGCCGTGCTCGCGGCGGTCGCCGGGTGGGGCATGCCGCTCGGCCAGGCCGCCGCCGCGACCGCCGAGGGAGCCTTCTACGGCCTGTTCCCGATCTTGTGGATCCTCGTCAACGCCCTCTTCGTCTACAAGCTCACGGTTGTCACCGGCTGGTTCGAGGAGCTCGGCCGGGTCATCCGGTCCATCTCGGACGACCAGCGCATCCTGGCCATTCTCATCGCCTTCTGCTTCGGTGCGCTGCTCGAGTCGCTCGCCGGATTCGGCGCGCCCGTCGCGATCTCCGCGGCGATGCTCATGGCCGCGGGCATGGCACCGCTCAAAGCCGCGTGCACGTCCCTGCTGGCGAACACCGCGCCCGTGGCCTTCGGCGCGATGGGTGCCCCGATCCTCGCGCTCGCCGGGGTCACCGGGCTGCCGCTCGACGACCTGTCCGCGATGGCCGGCCGGCAGACGCCGTTCGTCGCGGCCGTCGTGCCGATGGTGATGGTGTTCCTCGTCGACGGCCGCCGCGGAGTTCGGCAGACCTGGCCCGTCGCGGTCGTCGCGGGCCTGACCTTCGGCCTCGCCCAGTTCGTCACCGCGAACTACCTCACTGTCGAGCTCACCGACGTCGTCGCCGCGATCGTCACGGTCGGCGCGGTGCTGGGCATGCTGAAGGTGTGGCAGCCGGAGGAGCGCCTGGTCGCCACGACCGACACCGCCCTCACCGCACCGGTCGGCGCCGGCACCGCGGTCGGCATCGCCGCCCCGCCGTCGCGTTTCGACGGATACAGCCGGACGCGGCGCACGCTGCTGGCCCTCGCCCCGTACCTGACGATCATCGCGATCTTCACCGTGGCGCAGATCCCGTTCGTCAAGACGTGGCTCACCGAGATCGGCACCGTGTCGTTCCGCTGGCCCGGACTCGACATCGTCGACGTCGACGGCAAGCCGCTGAGCGCGCAGACGTTCAAGCTCGACCACCTCAAGGCCACCGGCACCCTGTTGCTGCTCGCCGGGGCCGTCACGGCCGGGATGTACGGGATCGGCGTACGCCGCGCCGTCCGCGCCTACGCCGACACCCTCGTGCAGCTGCGCTGGACCATCGTCACCGTCACCTCGGTGCTCGCGTTGGCCTTCGTGATGAACCTGTCCGGTCAGACCGCCGGCCTGGGCATGGCGCTCGCGTCCGCGGGCGGGGTGTTCGCCCTCGTCTCGCCGCTGATCGGCTGGATCGGCGTGGCCATCACCGGATCCGACACGTCGTCGAACTCGCTGTTCGGCGTCATGCAGATGACCGCCGCGCAGCAGGCCGGGCTCGACCCGGTGCTCATGGCGGCGGCCAATTCGTCCGCGGGTGTGCTCGGCAAGATGCTCTCGCCGCAGAACCTGTCGGTCGCGGTGGCCGCGGTCGGCCTGGCCGGGGCGGAGGGTGTCATCCTGCGCCGTCTGATCGGCTGGAGCCTCGGGTTGCTCGTGTTCCTCACCGTCGTCATCTACCTGCAGTCCACCCCCGTTCTCGATTGGATGGTTCCGTGAACACCAGCGTCGTGACTCCCGTCCCCGACACCGAGCCGGTCGTCGCCGCGCTCGTCGACGCCCTCGGCGACGCCGTCGTCACCGATCCGGACCGGATGCTCGCCTATCGGCGCGACCAGTCGCTGCTCACGCCGGCCGGGATGCCGCTCGCCCTGGTCCGGGCGCGGGACACCGACGACGTCGTCGCCACCCTGACGATCGCGCACCGGCACGGCATCCCCGTCGTCACCCGCGGCGCCGGCACCGGTCTCGCGGGTGCGGCCAACGCCCTCGACGGCGGCATCGTGCTCAGCGTCGAGAAGATGAACGCCATCGTCGAAATCGACACCGAATCACGCACCGCCACAGTGCAACCCGGGGTGATCAACGGCGATCTCGCCGCCGCGGCCGCCGAGCGGGGGCTGTGGTACGTGCCGGACCCCGGCAGCCGCGCCGTCTCCACCATCGGCGGCAACCTCGCCACCAACGCCGGCGGCACCTGCTGCGCGAAGTACGGGGTCACGGCCGACCATGTCGCCCGCATCAAGGCGGTGCTCGCCGACGGGCGGATCATCCACACCGGCGCCGTCACCCGGAAGAACGTGGCGGGACTGAACCTCACGCAACTGCTCGTCGGGTCCGAGGGCACCCTCGCCGTCATCGTCGAGGCCACCGTGCGGCTGCGCGCCGCCGCCACCGCGGCCGCCACGGTGGTCGCGAGCTTCCCGGAAACCGCGCAGGCCGTCGCCGCGGTGCTGGCGATCCGCGAGCAGGCCGAGCCGTGCCTCGTCGAACTGATGGACCGCACCACCATCGCCGCCGTCAACGACATGACGCACATGGGACTCGACGACACGGCCGGTGCGCTGCTGCTCGTCCAGTGCGACGGGCGCGACGCCGCCGCCGAAGCGCAGGTGTGTGCGCGGGCCTGTACCGCGGCGGGCGCCACCGAGGTGTACGACACCGCCGACCCGGTGGAGGGGGAGGAGTTCATGGCCGCGCGGCGGGTCGCGCTCACCGCGCTCGAGCGATGTGGCAGCACCCTGCTCGACGACCTGGCCGTTCCCGTGCCGCGGCTGCCCGAGATGCTCGCGGCGATCGAGGCGATCGCCGCGCGGCACGAGCTGCTCATCGGCACGTTCGGGCACGCGGCGGACGGAAACCTGCATCCCACCATCGTGTTCGACGCCGCCGACGAGGTCGTCGCGGGGCGCGCCCGGCAGGCGTTCGACGAGATGGTCGCCGAATGCCTGGCGCTCGGCGGTTCGATCAGCGGAGAGCACGGCATCGGGGTGCTCAAACAGCCGTACCTCGAAACCCAGGTCGGCACGGTCGAGCGTGCGCTCATGCAGCGCATCAAGGCGGCGTTCGACCCGAGCGGGATTCTCAACCCGGGGCGCGGGATCTGACCGGCCGGCGACCCCCGGGGACGGACCCGTCGACGGACCTCCGTCCCTACCCGGCCGACGGCTGGTGGTGGCACGGTGGGAGGGGACATCGGCACCGGTGCGGAACGGGGGAGTGCGGCAGTGGCGACACAACCGGAATCCACGCGGCGGGAGCGGCTGCGCCGCGCCTTCGAACCCGCGCTGCTCGCCGTCACCCTCACCGCCCTGACGGCCGGGGGCATCGCCTGGCTTCTCGGTGCCCACGCCGTCGCCGACGCCTGCTGGATCGCCGGCACCGTCGTCGCGATCGTGCCCGCGACCTGGTGGGTGATCGACGCGCTGCGCCGCGGCCGCGTCGGGGTGGATCTGATCGCGGTGCTCTCCCTGGTCGGCACCCTGCTGGTCGGCGAGTACGTCGCCGGGGCGCTGATCGGCGTGATGCTCGCGTCGGGGCAGGCCCTCGACGCCGCCGCGGAACGCCGCGCCACCAAGGACCTGCGGGCCCTGCTCGAGCACGCCCCGCACACCGCGCGCCGCCGCGTCGGCGACGAGGTGCAGGTGGTGCCGCTCGGCGACGTCGTACCCGGGGACACCCTGGTCGTCGGGCCGGGCGAGGTGGTGCCGGTCGACGGCTGGGTCACGTCCGAACTCGCGGTGCTCGACGAGTCCGTCCTCACCGGCGAGCCGATGCACGTGCAGCGCCGCACCGGGGAGGCCGTGCGCAGCGGCGTCGTCGCCGCCGGCGGCGCCTTCGAGATCCACGCCCGCGCCACCGCCGAGGACAGCACCTACGCCGGCATCGTGCGCCTGGCCCGCGAGGCCGCCGCCGAGAGCGCCCCGGTGGTGCGGATCGCGGACCGGGTCGCCGCGTGGTTCCTGCCGCTGTCGCTGACGGTGGCGGGGCTCGCGTGGCTGTTCAGCGGGTCGGCGACCCGTGCCGTCGCCGTGCTGGTGGTGGCCACCCCGTGCCCCCTGCTGCTCGCCGCGCCCGTCGCGATCGTCTCCGGTCTCTCCCGCGCCTCGCGCCTGGGGGTGGTGATCCGCAGCGGCGGCGCACTCGAGAACCTCGGGCACGCGACGACGCTGGTGATGGACAAGACGGGCACGCTCACCAGCGGCCGGCCCGCCGGCGCCGACATCGTCACCGCACCCGGGGGCGACGGCGCCGAGCTGCTGCGCCTGGCGGCCTCCGCCGACCAGCTCTCCCCGCACGTGCTCGCCGAGGCCATCGTGCAGGAGGCGAAGATGCGCGGGCTGACCCTGTCGCTGCCCACCGACGTCGCCGAGCAGGCCGGCACCGGCGTGGCCGCGACCGTCGACGGCCGGCGCGTCACCGTCGGCAGCCTGCCGCTGCCCGCCGATGCGCCCGGCTGGGCCCGGGCGGTGCTCAGCCGTGCCGCGCTCGACGGCGCCGTCGTCGCCTGGGTCACCGTCGACGGCGACCTGGCCGGCGCCCTGCTGCTCGTGGACCCGCTGCGCCGCGACGCCGCCCGCACGCTGCGGCGGCTGCGCTCGGCCGGGCTGGACCGGCTGGTCATGCTCACCGGCGACCGTCGCGAACCGGCCGAGGAGATCGGCTCCGTCCTCGGCCTCGACGGGGTCTATGCCGAGCAGACCCCGGCGGACAAGGTGAACGGTGTGCGTGCCGAGCGGGAGTCGGCGGTGACGGTGATGGTCGGCGACGGCGTCAACGACGCCCCCGCCCTCGCCGCCGCGACCGTCGGCGTCGCGATGGGCGCCCGCGGATCCACGGCGAGCTCGGAGGCGGCGGACATCGTGCTCACCACCGACCGCCTCGACCGGCTCGCCGATGCCATGGAGATCGCGCGTCGCTCCCGGCGTATCGCCGTGCAGAGCGCCACGGTCGGCATGGGCCTGTCGCTGGTCGCCATGGGCTTCGCCGCGTTCGGCTACCTGCCTCCCGCGGTGGGTGCGCTGCTGCAGGAGGGCATCGACGTCGCGGTGATCCTCAACGCCCTGCGCGCCCTGCGCGGCGACCGGGACCGGGAGCTGGCCCTGCCCGACGACACCGAGGCGATGCTGCACCGGTTCTCGGCCGAACACGACGTCCTGCGTGACGAGCTGTCGATCCTGCGCGACACCGCCCAGCTGCTCGCGTCCGGCGATCGGCCCGCCGCCCACACGGCGCTGCGCCGCGTCGACGCGTTCCTGTTCGACACGCTGCTGCCGCACGAGCAGGCCGAGGACAGCGAGCTGTACCCGGCGCTCGCGGTGCCGCTCGGCAGCGGGGAGGCGACCGCGACGATGAGCCGGATGCATGCCGAGATCGACCGGCTCAGCCGCCGCCTGCGCACGCACCTGGCGCAGGCCGACGCCGCCGGCGGGCTGCGACCGGACCAGTGCGACGACCTGCTCGCCTGCCTGTACGGGCTGTACGCGCTGCTGCGGCTGCACTTCGTGCAGGAGGAGGAGAACTACTTCACCCTCGCGCCCGAGGCCGAACGGGCGGACGGCTCGGCATGACCGGTCCGGGCGGACGGCTGCGGCCGTACGTATCCGGTTCTGCCGGTGCGATGTTCGCGGTGGGACGGCCGGGTCAGCGCCGGGCTTCGGCCGCGATCATCGACAGAGTCGGCCGTGCCATGGCCCGCACGAACGGCCCGGCCGCCGTCCAGTAGCGGCGGGAGAGGCTGCGGG
>NZ_AJFC01000341.1:0-6255 GCF_000256505.1 Rhodococcus sp. P14
GAAGAGTCTGCGGGCCTTTTCGTCGGTGCCGTGCACCCGGATCTCGGTGAGCAGGACGCAGGTCTGCGCGCCGTACGGCAGAACGGTGAAACTCCATGTGCCGACCCCGCATTCGGGAACCGAGATGCTCGACAGGGGCGTGCCGGGATCCCAGTCGACACGGCCGTACCCCGGCTCCCACCACCGGCCGACGAAGCCGAGCACGAGTTCGCGCCCCGGTTCCTCGGCGACCACCTCGAAGCCGCCCTGCGGACCGATCAGGTCCCCGAGACGGACCGCGCGGCGCGCCCGCACCGTCCGGTGCCGCGGCGCGCGCACGGCGTCGAAGGCCATCCGGGCCAGATTGGGGGCGGCGATCACCGGGGATCGCATGAAGTCGATGCGGCGGATCGCGGCGAACGTGTCCCCGGCGGGGGCGTCGACCACCCGCGCGCGTACGACCCGTTGCTCGAAAACCGGCAGCTGCCGGTCGGTCGCAGTGGAGTCACCGTCCGGCATTGTTGCTCCTCGGGAGCTGCGCCGTCCGATTCGCCGACAGCTGCCGGACCATCACCCAGCGCGCGACGAGGTAGCCGAGGACACCGCCGTAGACGGCCTTCAGCACCAGGAACCATCCCGTCGACAGCCCGGACACACCGAGCAGGTGCAGCACCCAGATCGCGAGCACGGAGACGGCCGCGGCGGCCGCCCCGAGCGACAGACCCAGAGACCAGGTCCCGGACGGCAACCGCGACAGCCACCGACCGGCCTGCGGGGCGTCTGCGGTGGTTGCGTCGAGCCCTCCGCGTAGCGCCCGACGCACCCCGGCGGCGGAGAACCCGGCGACGAGCACGGAGAGGATGATCGCGGTCAGCGCGATGTCGACGACGATCCCGTCCGCGGACCACAGCGGCACGAAGGACGTGCCGCGCTTGCCCGCCCACGCCAGCAGTGGATTGACGACGACGTTCACCAGGCCGGTGACGACGGCCTGCTTCCGGACATACGAGGCAGCAGAATCCACGGCCCATCCTCCCGATCCCGGCCCGCGGGAGCGGGCTCGTTCTCATCGTGAACCGCGGAACCGTGCTCGTTCCAGGGCCGTTGGTCCCGAGAGGGCGGCGCCGACGGGGCGTGGACGGGACTCGGCGCTCTATCCTCGGACATGTCGGCCGCCGCCCCGAGGAGAGTCATGTATCTGCTGGCAGGTGCCGTCGCGCTCGTCGTCGCCGTGCTGCTGCTCGATCGGCTCGGGCTGTGGGCGGAGCGTCGAGGCTGGGTCTACTGGCGCAAGAATCGGCCACCGGCGAACGGAGCCGGTGCCGCGGGTCTTTTCGGTGAGATGCAGGCGCTGTTCTCGCCCTCGCACCGGCACGTGATCGACGAGGGCCGCTCCAGGCAGATGTCGCGGTCGGACACGGCCGCGGGGGAAACCGAACGGATGATCCTCGACCTGCACGCGGGAACCGTGGCGATCGACGTTCGCGGTCGCGCGCCGCAGGGCGGTCCGTCGTCGCACTAGCTCAGGCGAACCGTGCCTCCCGGCTGCAGATGCGCGACGCGGCCGCGGCATTCGATCTCGATCGGCGCCTGGTTCCCGGGGCCCGCGCTTACCTGGACCTCTCTGCCTTTGATGCGCAGGCGAAGACGGTAACCCCGGTAGAAGATGGGGAACTCCAGGGCGCCCAGCGGCTCGGGCCACTGCGGGGAGAACACGAGCCGGCCGCCGCGGGTTTCGAGGCCGGGGACGCACCGCTGCAAGAAGTCGACGCTGCCGGCCATGGCCGCGAGATGAATGCCCTCCATGGTGGTGCCGCCCTGGATGTCGGCGATGTCGGCCTTCAGCGCCTGGTAGAAGTAGTCTACGGCCTCGTCCCGGTGGGCTCGGGCCAGCACCCAGGAATGGACCACCCCGCTCAGGGTGGAGCCGTGCGAGGTTCGCGCCATGTAGTAGTCGATGGTCCGCGGGATCTCCTCGGTCGGGAACCGGTAGCCGAGCCGTTCGAGCAGTTCCTGCAGTTCGTCGGCGGACAGCAGATAGAACAGCATCAGCACGTCGGCCTGCTTCGACGCCCGGTAACAGTTGACGTCGTCGCCTTCGGCCTCGAGGATCCGGTCGAGTCGCTGGATGTCGCCGTAGCGGCGCCGGTAGCCGTCCCAGTCCAGCTCGGCGAGCTCGTCGTACCCCTCGAACTGGCTGAGGACACGGTCGTGGAACGGGACGAACATCTTGCGTGTGATGTCCTCCCAGCGTGTCGTCTCCTGCGCGTGCAGCCCCAGCGCCTGGGTCAGATACGAGCGGATCTGCAGCGGGAGCAGGTCGAGTGTCTCCAGCGCCCGCAGGATCACCCAGACCGACATGACGTTGGTGTACGCGTTGTTGTCGATCCCGTCGTACGGGGCGCCGGGGTAGCCGGAGTGGAACTCGTCGGGGCCGATGACTCCCCGGATGCTGTACCGGTCGCGAGTCTCGTCGTAGGACGCGAGGTCGGCGTAGAAGCGGGCGATCTCGACGAGCATCTCGGCGCCGTACTCGATCAGGAACTCCAGGTCGCCGGTGACCTGGTAGTACTGCCACACGTTGTAGGCGATCGCGATGCCGATGTGGTGCTGGCGCCGGCTCGGATCCGGGTTCCACCGCCCGGATCTGGGGTTGAGGTGGAGCTGCGGGCTCTCCTCGCGGCCGTCGCTGCCCGACTGCCACGGGAACATCGCGCCCCGGTGCCCGGCTTCGCGTGCCATCCGGCGCGCCTCCCGCAGGCGACGGTAGCGGTAGCGCAGCAGCGACCGGGTCAGCGCGGGCAGCCGCAGGTTGAGCACCGGGAACACGAACAGCTCGTCCCAGAAGACGTGCCCGCGGTACGCCTCACCGTGCAGCCCACGGGCCGGCACGCCCACGTCGAGGTCGGTGGTGTTCGCGGAGACGGTCTGCAGCAGATGCAGAAGATGGAACCGGACGACGCGCAGGGCGTGGCCGTGACCCGGACCCTCGTAGTCGATGCCCAGGTGATCCCACAGGTATCCCCAGGCGAGCACGTGGCCGTCGAGCAGTTCGTCGAACCGGCCCAGCCGGGGGAGCCACCGCGCGGCTTCGTCGGCCGGTTCGGACACCGCCGGGTCACGTCCGGTGAACACCGTCACGATCTTCTCGAGCGTCACGGCCCGGTCGGGGTCGACGTCGACGACGATCTCGTGTCCGATCCGGTCGCCGCCGTCGACCAACCGGCACTCGGCCGCAACGGGTTCCCCGCCGCACCACACCGTGTGCCGGGCCGCCATCGCCACCGGGATCCGCGACTGGTTGGTCTGCACCGCCAGCAGCACCGAGTCGGCCGACAGGGCGGTGGACTGCAGCGGCTCGAGGTGCTCGTCGGCGAGGGCGCGGTAGCGCTCGACGAGGGAGTTCCGGACCGTGCCGTCCAGCAGGGAACGGATCTCGAGCCGGCCCGACCAGTCCTCGGCCGCGATCGTCGTCTCGAGGGCGCAGGCGTGCGGGACGTTCATGGCGACGAACCGCCGCTGCCGCACCGAGGTGGTGCGGCCCGCGGCGTCGCGGAAACGCAGCCGCCGGGTGAGGACGGCGCGGCGCAGATCGAGGTACTGGTGGTAGTCGAGCAGTTCGGCCGAGTCGAGGTCGAACCACTGCCCGCCGTCGACGCGGAAGGTCACCGGCAGCCAGTTCGGCAGGTTCACCAGACTCTCGTGGTCGACGATGCTCCCCGAGACCTCGTCGTCGAGCCGGTTGAAGATGCCGGCCACGTAGGTGCCGGGGTAGTGCACGCCGTCGGCCCGGGATTCGGGAGCGCAGCCGCGGGTGGCGAAGTAGCCGTTGCCGACCGTGCAGAGGGCCTCGCGCAGCTTCTCGGTGGACGGGTCGTAACCGTCGAAGAACATCGTCCAGGCGTCGTCCGGGGGCGGCGCGATCCCCGGGTCGCTGCCGAGCAGATCCGCCAGCCGCTGCAGGATCTCGCGAACCCGGTCCGGGCCGTCGACCGCGAACTGGGCCGTCGACCGCCGGTCACCCTCCCCGGGGTGGCGCACGACGACGCCGATCCCGGTCGACGTCAGGGCCCCGAACGCCTCGTCGCCGGTGAGGTCGTCGCCGATGTAGACCGGCATGGGGTCGCCTGCGCCGCGGACGTGCTCGAGTACCCAGGCCACCGCCCGTCCCTTGTCCCACTCGACGTCGGGGCGCAGTTCGGTGACCCCGCGCCCGTGCGTGACCCGCAGCGGGCCGTCCCGGCCGGCCGCATCGCGCACCGCCGCGAGGACCTCATCCATCCGGTCCCCGGCGACGTGGCGATGATGAACGGCGACGGTGAAACGCTTGGGCTCGACCAGAACGCCGGGCACGGCGGCCAGGCTGTCCCGGAGGGCGACGGCGAGCTGCCCGAGGTCGGGCACCGCGCGATCGGCGGCCTCGTGCCGGTGGTACGTGCCGTCCGGACCCACGAGCTCGAAACCGTGGCTACCCGCGTACCAGAGGCCGGGCACGCCGACCCGCGCCTGCAGGTCGGCCACATCGCGGCCGCTGATCACGCCGACCGGGCAGTACCGGGCGAGCCGGGCGAGCTCCTCCGCCGCGCCGTCCACGAGGGTGGCCGCACTGGGATCGTCCGCGAGGTGGGCGAGGGTGCCGTCGAAGTCCAGGAACACGGCGTAGCGGCGGGTGCGCAGCATGGCGGTCGCCTGGTGCCGGGATGCCAGGGCGTCCGGGATTTCCGACAGCCGGCGGTCACGGGGACGCGGTTCGACCGTGGGGGTGGTCATCGGCTCGGCTCGGATGATGAGTGCATGGCAGTCTGTCCCTCGGCGCCGTTGCGGAACAGGCCCACAGGAGTTTTCCCGATTCTACGATGTGCTCGCCGGTGGGCAGGCCCGTTTCGATGCGGCCCGCCGCCGGTCGGGTCGGCTACGACCAGGTCCTCGGGTTGAAGACGACGTAGAACCAGGCATTCGCCGCGGGATCCCACGAACACGACACGAGGACGACAGCACCGATGGACCGATCGAACGCCTCGGCCTTGGAGCAGACGGCGCTGCCTTCCGGCCCCGCGAATTCGGCGCGGTAGAGCGGACCGATGCGCCACGGCGCCGCAGCGGCGGTCCCGGGTCCCACGGTGGCACCGAGGACGACCGGGGCGGCGACCAGACCGGCGAGGGCGGCGGCCCGGCGGGCGACCTTCTTCGACACGAGGACTCCTTCGGTTCGGGAACGGTCCCGGCAGCCTGTCGCGTCCTCCGCCGGAACCCGCCCCTCGATGATCACCGGCGGACACCCGCCGTGCAGGCGTTCGCCCGAACCGGCACCGCTGTCCGGAATCAGACCTCCAGCTGCTCGGCCTCCTCGATTGCCGCCTGCAGCTGGTCCAGTAGCGCTCGGGCCTGCGCGATGTCGAGAGCGACACCGAGGCCTTCCGGCAGGTCGAGCACGACGCCGGGTCCGTTCGCGCGGGCGGTGACGGGATGATCGCCGGTCGTATCGGTCACGGCTGGGTCCTTCCGGTTCGGGGGCACGGTTGCCGGGTCTCAGTCTGCCCGGAAGAACTACCGTGTGGGTGCGGGCGCACAGGCCGGTGCCGGAAAGGTGGATCGATGGCTGTCACGAGCGCCGGGATTCTGCTGTACCGGATCGACGATGCCGGTGTGCTCGAGGTGTGGATCGTGCATCCGGGCGGCCCGTACTGGACCGGCAAGGACGAGGCGGCCTGGTCGATTCCCAAGGGTGTGTACGGCGAGGACGAGGATCCGTTCGCCGTGGCGCTACGGGAATTCGAGGAGGAATGCGGAATGCCCGCGCCCTCGGTGGACTACGAGATGCTCGGGCGGTTCAAGCAGCCCTCCGGGAAGATCGTCACCGTCTACGCCGCCGAGACCGCCGCGGAGCTGGCCTTCCTGGGCAGCAACACCTTCGATCTGGAGTGGCCGCCGCGGTCCGAAAAGGTGCAGAGCTTTCCCGAGGTGGACGACGCCCGCTGGTTCCCGCTCGCCGTCGCGGACGTCAAGCTCGTGAAGGGGCAGCGCCCGATCCTCGCCCGGCTCGGCGAGCGGGTGCACGCGGCCGGCCGGGCGTCCGCGGGGACGTCCAGCAGCGGAACGGAGGACGCGGGTACGTGAGCAAGACCGTGCTGATCACCGGGGGAGGGCGGGGACTCGGCCGGGTCACGGCCGGGAAGCTCGCCGCCCGAGGGCACAACGTCCTGCTCACCGCGCGTACCCGGGCTGCCGCGGAGGACGCCGTCGCGGCGATACGGCGGGGGGGGCCCCGGGCGCGGG
>NZ_AJFC01000342.1:0-25282 GCF_000256505.1 Rhodococcus sp. P14
CGCTGGGTGGACCTGTCCTCCCTCGAACAGGTCCGCTCCTTCGCCGTCGCGGAAGCCGCGCGGGGCGCACCGATCGACGTGCTGTTCCACATCGCCGGAATCCTGCAGACGAGCAAGCAGCGCCGGCTCACCGTCGACGGGTACGAGGAGACGGTGGCCGTCAACGTCCTGGCCCCGTTTCTGCTCACCCGCCTGCTCCTACCGGCACTCGAACGCAGCGAGGCCGCGCGCGTCGTCACCGTCGGCTCGCGGCTGCATCTGCCCGGATCCCGCGGTGCGCCGGTCGACTTCGACTTCGCCGACGTCCAGCTCGAGCACGGGTACCACCCCGATCGGGCGTACAAGAATTCGAAGCTGGCGGTGCTGTGGTTCACCTACGAGCTCCAGCGCCGCCTCGAGGGGCGTCCGATCACCGCGAACGCCGTGTGCCCCGGTTTCGTGCCCACCACCGCTGCGGCGAGCACCCGCGGTCTCATGCGGCTGTTCATGGCGCACGTGTTGCCGCACATGCCGTTCGCCACGTCCGTCGACGCGGCCACCGACTCGCTGGTGTTCATGGCCGTCGACCCGTCGCTCGACGGAATCGGCGGCCGGTTCTTCGGCGAGTGCCACGAGATCGACTCCAGCCCGCAGTCCCACGACGTCGCTCAGGCCCGGCGGTTCTGGGAACTCGCCGAACGCCTCACCCGCGCGGCGTGACCGCACAGCCCGCGACCGGCACAGACGCGCGGGCGCCAGTCAACCGCGGCGACTATCGGGGCCGCGGCTGACTGGGAACGCCGCGGATACTGGACCCCGGCCGGAGGCCGGCAGTGTCACCGCGGCCGGAGGCCGGCAGTGTCACGGTGCGCCTCCATGAAACTCTTTCAAGCCGACGTACCCCGTTTCGGCACCTCGTCGAGAGTGTCGGGGATGCGGTGCGGGCGGATCAGGGTGCGGTGGACGTGGCGCTGGAACGACGGACGTCGGTGGCGCGCCCACGGGCTAATCGCAAACTGGCGCCGGACGAGATCGAGGCGCTGGTGCGCCGCTACCGGGACGGTGCCACGGTCTACGAGCTGGCCGAAGAGTTCGGTATGCACCGCCAGACGGTCAGTGCCCACCTGCACCGCGAAGGCGTTGTGCTGCGGTCGCGGGTGCGGATGACGCCGCAGCTGCTCGCCCGTGCGACTGAGCTGTACGAAGCCGGCTGGTCGACGGTACAGATTGGCAAGGAACTGGGACTCGGGACGAGCACGGTCGGTAAGGCGTTGAAGCGGGCCGGGGTGCGGATGCGACAGCCGGTGGCGAAGCGGCGGAAATAACCTCGGCTAGAAGTCATTGAGATTCGACTCCGGAGGCCAGTCGGCGTACATCGTTACGGCCATTACTTCTGGGTTTGGTGCTCGCGAGACGACTGCCAGCCCGGCGAGCGTGGCTCCAATGTCGGTGGGTACCTGAAACACTAGATCACCTTCTTGGATTGGCCGGCCGTCCAGCCCTGTTCGTAAAGGCTTGTTCATTGCTTCGCCGGACTCGATCACTGTCGCATCCCAGTATGTAGCAAAGCCGTCATATGTAGGACTGCCGTCCGGAAGAACGATGGGCGACGCGTCCCTAGGAATATTCGGCGGAACCGCCCAATACTCTTCCCCCTGCCACCGCACTCGAATGGGACGATCGCCGGCCGCCCTTGTGTTCGGGGGAGGGTCCCAGCGGAATTCACCTTCGGTCACGGCAATTAGTAAACGTACGGCGGAGGGGTATCCAATTGAAAGATCCAGTGGTTGCAGTGAATTGTTGGTTATTTTGGGGCGTACCTTTACTTGGCTTGTACTCGGTGATCGCGTTCCATCTGGTTGAAAAATGGGTGCCATACACCAGTACATGACACAAATCTCAATGTCGGGAGTGCGCCGCTCTGTCGTGCCAGGACTAGGACAGGGATGATGAGGGACCAGCGGAAGCGTCGGCGACTCACTCCCGTCCTTCCCTGGACGAATGTCGGTCGACGTTGGATTCGAAGTTGATTTCAATGCGCCACTTGATTGATATGCGTCTTGCGGTACGGTATCCCCTTTGGCCTCTTGTTGTGAAACGGAAATTCCGAGGCCGACAACGACGATCATCACCAAAGCTACTGCCAGGCACAATATTTGGCTCTTGCTTACTGAGTGTGATCGCAGTTCCTCGCGCGAAATTTGGGTCGCCGCCGCGATTCCAAACCCCATTACTGCAATAGCACCTCCAATAATACCTATACTCGGGACTTCGATCACCATTGACGAAATCCACAAAATGGCTTCAGCGATCAACACGAGCAGAAAAATGGCGATAAACCTATTCTTGTGCCGAGAAATTCCGCCCTCGGTTGAATGCTCGGGCATCTTCCCCGCCTTCCTGTACCGTGTTTGACATTCATTAAAAAATGTGTATAAATGATGTCAGGCTAAATTGTATTGAGCGTCGCCGGTAGGGTGCTGCGACGCTCAATGCAATTGCTTGAGCACCGCACTTGTCGAAAGGCTCAAGCGATGGCTGGATCATACGTGGTAGGAGTAGTCGTCCTTATGGGCATGCTCGCAGTACTGGGCATCGCTGCGATTGCTGTCGCGCTTTATAGCGACCGTATAAGCGACGACGTGACAATCCTCGTGATCTGTGGTGCGCTCATGAAGATAGCACTTGGTGCGCTGATCTGCATGGACATCACATAGTCTTACCCCCGAGCGTAGTCGCTCGGGGGTCCTTTCTTGTCGAGTCGCAATGTCGCGCCCGCCCTAAAGACTAGTAAGGGAAACGCTGCCGAGCCGACTTCTCCCAGCCCTCATCGAGCCGTAGGGAGTTCTTTGAGCTGTTCGAGTCACACTGAGAGTCAGGCAGTTCGACGTAATACGTTCATGCGAACACGGATATTCTACTCGCGCGCTGTCAATACAATTTCAAGTCACGCAAGAATATAAAATGCATGCCAAGTCGAATACGTGACAACCCACCCTCACATCTTTGAACGACTAACCATGGAGTCGTCGTAGAGCCCTGGGAATGCCTCGTCGTCGTTCAAGAAACCTCCGCCTAAAGTCGCCGACAATGCGCCGTGGTAAAAGCGAGTCGCTGCAACATGCCAGCACGAGAACCACGCAGACGCCAGGCCCACGATCCACCATATGATAACGATGATGGTCGGAAGATCCAAGGCTAACGGTATTGCGACGCTCGCGGATGCAAGGGCGCAAACACCAACAACTCTTCGCATGACACGATAGACCGTCGAGGCAAACTGATGTTCTTCACGCTGAAGCAAGATGATGGTGTAGATCGAAGGTGCAATCGCAAGCACTGTCACGATCGCACCGGACGAGCGAGATACGAGATGGGCGAGCCCATAATCCGGGCAGACGACGTCCGCAGGCTGGCAGCCATCGTACAGAGTAACCCCTGCAATATGACTGACGAGGCCCACTCCGAATAGCGACATCGTGACCGCCGCAGCATACAGGGCGTGTCTGAGAAACGTCTGCGTGCTTGGAATAACTCCAACCAAAAAGCTGAGGGTTGCGGGACTTCGATGCGAATAGTCCGAGTGAGCGGCAACCCAGTCTGCCGATTGCACGTACGGCACATTCACCATGCGTCCGTTTCCGTCCACCACGGCACTGCGAATTGCTCGCACTCCGTTTGGTAGCGACAACCTGAAGTGCTGACTTCCTTTAAGTCCCAGATTAGTATCGTTACACCGAAGAATATAGTATCCCGACAGCCTGAGTCCGGGAATTAACTTCTGGATGCTTGCAAGATAGGATTCGTAGGCAAACGCACCGACCGTCCATTTGAACCCGCGCTTCACCCCTAGTGCCGTGAATGTGCCTATCAACAAAAAGGTGGATGCGATTACCGACGCGAGGATGATGAATCCTCCTGCTGAAGCGATGGATGTTCCTGTTTCGGGAGTGGGATTCGAAGAAGGAAGAAGGGCGCCCACTGCGAATGCGACAAGAAAGGTTGGCGCAAAGCTCCACAATGCGCGGCTCGACAAGATGCGCAGCTCACCGGAATGTGATCGTGGCAAGTATGTCGATGGCGTTGGCTCAAATGCGTTCGACGACACCTGAAATTTTACGATGAATTCGCTTCCAGGCAGCCTCTCGAAAATTCCAATCGGGACAAAGTTCTTTAAGTAGTAGTCCAGTGCTTGAGTAAGCTCAACCGCACGATCTTCCCCCTGTCTCTGCCTCACCTCAACAATAAGATCAAGGATAACGATGACAAGGTCGAGAACCTCATCGGGTGCGGAAACTACTTCCAATGACAGTTCGGTAATAGGGGAGTTAGTACCTTCGTCTGTCTCAACTAGGGCATTGTCAAGATTCCTGATCGTTTCTTGGCTCGTTACAGTCGAAAATTGGGACGCGAGTGCAATTCCCTCGCGACTTCCTGCATCGCACGTCGCCAGTTGGTACAGTGCGTCAATTACTTTACCAGTAACAAAGTTTACGGCAGCGCGATCCTTCCCCATAAGGAGGGTGAGTAGAACGCCGACGGCCGCATGGGCATTATCCATGCGAGGTACTACCGGGATCGAGTAGTCTCCCATTCGGGCATCAAAACGCCCTAATACACGCTTGCCCTGTGCCGGCAGTGGCAGATAGCCTATTTGCGTACCACGAAATCCGGCGCGCCGCATGATTTCCCTTACGACGACCCCATCGATCATCAGGCTCGATCGAATGGATGAGCTTCCAGCGATCGAATCTTGAAGTTCACTCGTGTCGACGCGGCGAATGAGCCAGTCGGTGTGCTCTACATCAAAGGCACTGAAGTAGCGGCCGAGGGTTAGGAGATGTCGGACTTCGGCGTCAAGCTGGCGATCCCGATGAACTTCGTCTCTGCTCGCGTAGTCGCTGAATTGCGGCCCTCTTGATCTGTGCGCTCTCAACCACGCCAATGAAGTCCTCAACTGGCCGGAGCTTTGCCCCTTGCGTAACGACCATCTCATCGGCGTGCGTTCTCTTCGTCTTTTCGTTTGCCGCCACCCTACCGACTCCTATTCGCCCAAGGCGCTTCAATAAGCCGCGCTGCGGTGGTGCACGTTCCGGCGTCGCCTTGCTGACGACAGGTTGATTGTAGTTGTGCTGGTACTGCTCCTTCATGCAAAATTATATACATATTGTGACCGTCCTGTCTAATATCATATACAATCTGCCTCCCTTTGCCCAGGCGCGCCTGTCGCCCATCACATATTCTAATGAGACGGAACCTTGTGCACACTCTGCGGCACGCGCCTGCAACCGGGATGTCCGAAAGCGCTCACCTGAATCGGTTCCGTGAAGCACCACGACAGATGGCGGAGGAAAAACGAGCGCAGACCTCATTTGGCGACCGCAACGTGCGCAACGCGCCTGGTGCTTACCGGTGCAACCGATGACTGTGAACGGGAACGCCGATCTGACGGACCTCCTGATGCACCTCTTAATCGCAGCAGTTTCACGTGTGACCTGTACTGATCGATTGCGCTCGGAAACACTACGCGTCCGCCGCAGCACTCTGCAAGCTTTCGCTTAACACGGCACGTACAAGCGTGAGGGCGATAACTTGGTCAACCATTTTGCCAAGCTTCCGCACATTGCCAGGCTGGTCGGCCAGGGGATACAACCGGAACTTGAGATCATCGGCACTCACTCGCTCCTGTTCTTCGCGTGCGAGCTTGGTAAAGCGATTCTCGACCAGCCGGTCGATGACCCGTCTGATCTCATCTTTCGACAAGGGGTTGAATCGGACCAGAGAGTCAAACCGTGAGTAGAGGGCCTCTCCAAGTGCCTGACGGATTTCATCCTCAGAGCTGTAATTCGATGTGCAGATAATTAGCGATGGCCCGAGCGTCACACGGTAATTCTTATCTTCGAAAACGCCGTCGTCAAATAGCTGGTAGAAGGCGCTATGGAAAACGGAGTTTGCCTTATCGAACTCGTCGATTAGGATCACGCCGGATTCGCGGTCCAGCAAATCGTGGGCAAACGATGGCTCAGAGTGCGCTCCTCCGAACAGATACGAGGCGAACTTGTCGTTGTGGAACATTGAGAACTGCTTGCGCAGAAGGGTCCCGCTCAGGAGGTTGTTGACGAACTGGGCGGTCTCAGTCTTGCCGACGCCGGATGGTCCGTAGAACATCAGGACCACGGGCCTGGTTCGCCGCGCGGTTGTCAGCGGATACAGCGCCGCAAGTAGTAACTCTTTCACATCGGCCTGCCCGACCAAATGATCGCCAAATCCGTCTCGGAATTGAATCAGTACATCACGCGTCACCGCAGGATAATCATACTGCTTCACATCAGTCGAGTAAGACCGGTTAAGTTGTGCATGAACCTGCATAGGAGGGTTGTGCAGGTGCAGGTGTTCGGGGTTGATTGAGCGCACAAGACCAGCGAAGTTAGTGATGACGTGTTCGTTCAGGCTGGCATAGTCACTCGACTCGGCCACCACGTGCCCAGGGCGCTCAGGAGGTTCCTCTTCGGCAGGTGTCTGACCTTCGACGACGTGGGTATAGCGCCGATTAGCCTCATCCCGCTCGTAGACGATATCAAGCAGACCCTCGTACTCTTCCTCCCCGAGCTGCTCCTCGAACCAGGTTAGCGGGCCATAGTAGATGGTGACCGTGGTATCAGCGGACATGCTCGACCCCTGCGAGTAGGACGTCATAGACATCTAGAAGAACGTCACTCTGCTCGCGCCTGCCATCGACAAGCTCAAGGGCCGACACTGGCTCAATGTTTGTGTCGAGCGACATCTCTGCCTCGATGCCGAGGCTGTGCTCGGAGGTCTTTCCGACTAGAATGCCGTGAAACACCAGCTGCATCCGGCTAAGATCCGTAAGCCCGTAGCTGTTGCGAAACGCCCTTATATTGAAGCGCAAGACACGCTTTGGGCCGTCCTCGGCCTCGCCAAGCAATTCGTAATAGCCCTTCGCGCTTGCGAGGGCTTCGTCGAGCCGCGCCAGGTCGATACCCTGATCCTCGGTTTTAGCAACGACCATGTAGGGCGTAAACATCTTCATATAGGCCATCGAGCCCCTGGCAGCGGTAACTCGCAGGCCTTTAAGTCGCTCGATTCGAGGATCGTCGTTCACCTGTGCGAGATAGTCCGTGAGGATGGTGTTTGACAGAGTTTTTCTCAGAACACTTTGGCCGGCGCTCGAAATATCCACACCTGCCCCGACTTCGGCTGAACCGCCAAGAAATGGGAGCCAGCTGAATTTTGCGGCGAGTCTCGTCTCAACTTCACCATGCAAGTTGGTCGTGCGGTCTTTGACATTCTCACTGGTCGCAACCTCCTTGCCTCCAGCAGATATGTCAAGGTAGTCCGAGGCGGACTCTTCGTCGAAGTACACGACTTTGACCATCGAAGCTTGCGAATCATTCTGTCGCGTAGATGTCATCAATCTCTCCCCCCTGAGCTCAGCCCAAAGAACCTATCGAAGAAAGTCGTCAATCGCTCAAGTACCCGCTGTTTCTTCTCGCCATGTCCTCCGGCAGCCGAGAAGCGCGAGACCGGCGGCAGCACCTTGGTGATGGCCGTACCCGTCGTGCTGAGCGTGCCGTCGCGGAAGGCTGTCGCGACGAACGCGCGGGCGGCGTCAGCACGGAGACCTTCTTCGGTGATGATCGACTCCAGTTCGGCCTCGCGCTTGGCCGCAATGAAAGCCTGCCACTCCTCGTCGATCGCGCCGTCGACGGAAATGGCATCGACGAAGTCCTCGATCAGATCCTTCTTGTTGCGCAGGCTCGGGCTGGCGTCGATGGCACGAGATATCTCAGCGCGGATCTCCTTGTCCTGCCCGTCGCCGAAGCGCTCGCGGTACTTCTGCACCAGCATCAGGATGTAGTCGACATTGATCTCGACCTGCTTGATCAGCTCGATCTCGAAGACGACGTCGTCGTTGATGACCTCTTTGTCCGCGCTCTTGTCCTTACGGAACTCGGCGTAGAGGTCGAGGTAGACGCTGCGGTAGTCCTGCCCTTGCCGCTCAGTGAGGATCTCGCTACCGGCGAAGTCGTCGAACGAGGTCAGAATGTTCTCCAGCCGCAGGATTTGCCCGAACAGCTGGATGAACTCTTTCTGCGCCGTCTCGCCAATGATCGGCACCCCAAGCGGGAAGGACGCCAGCAGCTCACCGACCTTGTCGGCATACTCGCCGTAGTAGTCGCCGTACGGCTTGAGGAGCACCACGCCGCGGGCGTCCTTGTTGCCGAACAGCTCCAGGGCAGCATTCGTCTCGTCTTCGAGGTTGCGGAAGGCGATAATATTGCCGTACGTCTTGACCGAGTTCAGGATGCGGTTGGTCCGCGAGTAGGCCTGGATCAGGCCGTGGGCGCGGAGGTTCTTGTCGACGAACAGCGTGTTGAGCGTGGTGGCGTCAAAGCCGGTCAGAAACATGTTCACCACGATGACCAGGTCAAGCTCGCGGTTTTTCAGTCGCTGCGAGAGGTCCTTGTAGTAGTTCTGGAACTTGTCGGCACTGGTGTCGTAACTGGTGCCGAACAGCTCGTTGTAATCCATGATGGCATCTTCAAGGGCAGACCGCGCATCAGTCGGCAGCGCATCGGTCTCGAAGCCTTCGTCTTCAATGATGCCGTCGTCGGCAGCCTCATTCGCCCCATAGGAGTAGATGAGCCCGACCTTCAGACGCCGATCGGACGGCAGCTTGTCTTGTTCCCACTTCAGGACGTTGTAGTAGATGCGGGCCGCCTCGATCGAGGCGGTGGCAAAGATGGCGTTGAAGCCGCGGACGCGCTTACGCTCCCGGACCGCGTCAGCCTGACGGCGGGCACGGGTCGATTCGGCCACGTTGGTGACGACCGAGTGCTCGTAACTGGAGGAGCGTTTCGTCTTCTGGTCGAAGTGCGTGAGCGTGTACTTGACGATTTCACTGATGCGGCGCGGATCGAGGAGCGCCTTCTCGCGGTCGATCGCCGAGACCTGCTTGTCGTCGGGATTGCCGACTTTGATCGTATTGATGTAGTCGATGCGAAACGGCAGCACGTTCTTATCGGTGATGGCGTCGACGATCGTGTAGGTGTGCAGTTTCTCGCCGAAAGCCTGCTCGGTGGTCTTCAGCTGCGGGTTGCCGCCCGTGCCAGCGTTGGCGGCGAAGATGGGTGTGCCCGTGAAGCCGAACAGGTTGTAGCGCTTGAAGGCCCGGGTGATGTCGGTGTGCATGTCACCGAACTGCGAGCGGTGGCACTCATCAAAGATGATCACCATATGGCCGCCGTAGACGGCGTGCCCCTTATTGGCCTTGATGAACGTCGACAGCTTCTGGATCGTCGTGATGATGATCCGTGCGGTCGGGTCCTCCAACTGTTTCTTTAGCACCGCTGTCGAGGTATTGGAGTTGGCCGCCCCCTTTTGGAAGCGGTCGTACTCGCGCATCGTCTGGTAGTCGAGGTCCTTGCGGTCGACGACGAACAGCACCTTATCGACACTGGGGAGCTTCGACGCCAACTGTGCGGTCTTGAACGAGGTCAGCGTTTTGCCCGACCCGGTGGTATGCCAGACGTAGCCGCCCGCGGCGGTGGTGCCGAGCTGCTTGTAGTTTGTCGAAATGTCGATGCGCTGCAGAATTCGCTCAGTGGCGACGATCTGGTATGGCCGCATCACCAACAGCAGCCGATCGGCCGTCAGCACGCAGTAACGAGTCAGGATGTTGAGCAAGGTGTGTTTGGCGAAGAAGGTCTTCGCAAACGCCGTCAGGTCCTGGATCGGCTTGTTCTGGGCATCCGCCCACCACGACGTGAACTCAAACGAATTCGACGTCTTGCGGCCCCTACCGGGCTTCTGGCCTTCCTTCAGGTGCTGGCTGCGGGTGGTGTTGGAGTAGTACTTCGTCAGGGTGCCGTTACTGATCACGAACAGCTGCACATACTCGAACAGGCCAGAGCCGGCCCAGAAGCTGTCGCGCTGATAGCGGTCGATCTGGTTGAACGCCTCTCTGATGTCGACACCGCGGCGCTTCAGCTCGATGTGCACCATCGGCAGGCCGTTGACCAGCACCGTCACGTCGTAGCGGTTCGCGTAGTTCGCGCCACCCTCGCCGCGGTCGATCTCGTACTGGTTGATGACCTGCAGACGGTTGTTGTGGATGCTGTGCTTGTCCAGCAGCGTGATGTTCTTGGTTGAGCCGTCATCACGCTTCAGGAGCTGGACATGGTCCTCCTGCACGCGAACAGTCTTCTCCGCGATGCCGTCGTTCTTGCCGGCGATCTTGTGATCGAAGAACTCCTGCCACTCGGCGTCCGAGAACGTGATGTGGTTCAAGGCCTCCAGTTGGGTGCGCAGATTCGCGATTAACTGTGCCTCCGAGGTAATCGGCAAGTACTCGTAGGCCTGCGACTGCAGCAGTCGGATCAGCTCACGCTCCAGCGCCGCCTCTGACTGATACGCCGCCTCGGCGGCCTTCGCGTCCGGGACGTACTCAGCCACCACCGTGCTCTCGGCGGAGATGGCAATCGGGTCGTACTTGCGAGCACTGGCCTCACTCACGCTGCTGACTCCTCGAAGGTCAACAGCTTGTCGCGGTAGAACTCGTACTGCTTACGACGAGCGGCGAGCTCGGCAGGCAGACCGACACTGAGATCGTTGACGAGAGCGTCGAACTTGTCGAGGATCGAGACAATTCGCTGCTGCTCCTCCACGCTTGGCACCGGAATCTTGATCTTCGCAAGCCCCGCAGCAGAGAGACGCTTAACCTTGCCGCGGGCGACATGGTTCGCCTTCTGGGCGTGGAAGTCATCGGTCTGAACCGCATACGCGACGTACTTTGGATTCAGGTCCGAGGTGAACGAGAACGTGTCGTCGTGCACCGCGACAGGCGCATCACCAAGCCAAGCTACAGCCTTGCCCACGTCCTCGACGGTCTCACCGACGCCGGCGAAAATCACGTCGCGCGGCTGGGCGAACCGCAACTGGCTGACCATGTCTGAGCGTACTTCACGAATGGCCTGCGAAGCCGAGACACCATAATCCGTGTAAATTTCTCCATAGTGGATGCTTGGAATACCCGATTCCACGACGTCCTTCTTCGTGAACCGCCGGCCGCGTATGAATGTACCGAGGTCACCCATGGCTACTCTCGGTGCGTCAGCGGTCGTCAGAAGAGAGTCACGGTAGAAGGTGTACTGACGGCGCCGAGCCTCCAGCTCCGCCTCCAGCTCCGCCTCCAGCTGAGTGAACTGATCTAATATTCGCACAATTTCCTGCTGCACCGCGAGAGGTGGAATGGGAATTCGAATCTTCATGAAGCGTGGTTTAGAAACATTGATCCGAGTAACGCCGCTCGCTGTCCTACGAATCTGAGATCGCACAGAGTCTGCGCGAAACAGATACTTACTAAATCCAGGAAGGAACATCGAGGTGTCCTCGAAACGGACGATGAAGCAGAAGCTGTTTAGATATAGCGGCTCGTCCGGCTCAACATCAACGACGGATGACATCCCGACTTCGTCGAGCGACTCCGATGATCCGGTAATGACGACGTCACCTAGCTGCAGCGAGTTCTGCCTCTCGTTTGGGCCGACTTTCACAAAATCCCGTGCGGCCTGGTCAACGGCGATGTTCGCGAACGCATTTTTGTAGGCCACATAACGCGCATTGCCCTCCGAGAAGTCGGCCTTGGTCTTCCCGCTCAGACCCGGCAGGGTCCGGCTGATCTCTGACAGCTCACAAAAAGGGACACCACCTGAGCAGTATTCCGCAATGAGTTTGTCGATACGACTCACTTCGTGCCCTCCAGGTCGGCGACGATCTCGTCGATGGAAGTGCGGAGTTCTTGCTGGCGAGCGACGATATGTGCGATCTCGGCATTCAGCTCGGTGATGTCGATGACCTCGCGGATGTCTTCCTGCTCGACATAGGAAGAGACGGCGATGTTGTAGTCATTGGCAGCGATATCTTCGTTCGACACCAGTTTCGCGACATGGTCGACGTCGCCGCGGGCAGTGAAGGTATCGAGGATGTGCTTTTGGTTCTCTGGGAAGAGCTTGTTCTTGTTGCCAACACGCTTGCACTCGGCTGAGGCGTCGATGAAAAGCACGGAATTATCCGTCTTTGACTTTTTCAGAACGATGACGCAGGTCGCGATCGTGGTACCGAAGAACAAGTCCGGCGGCAGTTGGATGACGGCATCGACGTAGTTGTTGTCGATCAGGTACTTACGGATCTTCTGCTCTGCGCCGCCGCGGTAAAGCACACCAGGGAATTCGACGATCGCCGCCGTGCCGTTGACGGCCAGCCAGCTCAAGATATGCATCGTGAAAGCCAGGTCGGCCTTCGACTTCGGCGCCAGTACGCCGGCCGGTGCGAAGCGTTCATCGTTGATCAGCAGCGGATTGCTGTCGCCCTCCCACTTGATTGAGTACGGCGGGTTCGAGACGATCGCCTCAAACGGTTCGTCGTCCCAGTGCTGCGGGTCAAGCAGGGTGTCGCCGTGGGCGATGTCGAACTTCTCGTAGTTCACGTCGTGGAGGAACATGTTGATCCGTGCGAGGTTGTAGGTGGTCAGGTTGATTTCCTGGCCGAAGAAGCCGCCCACATTATCCTTGCCAAGCACCTTGGCAAATTTCAGGAGCAGCGAGCCGGAGCCAGCGGCCGGGTCGTAGACCTTGTTGACGCGGGTCTTGCCAACGACGGTGATCTTCGCCAGCACCTCAGAGACTTCCTGGGGTGTGTAGTACTCGCCGCCGGACTTGCCGGCCTGCGAGGCGTACATCTGCATCAGGTACTCGTAGGCGTCACCAAACAGGTCGATCGAGTGGTCCTCGAAGTTGCCTAGCGGCAGGTCGCCGATCGCCTCCAGCAGTTTGACTAGTTTCTCGTTGCGCCGTGCAACCGTGCTGCCGAGCTTCGAGCTGTTGACGTCAAGGTCGTCGAACAGGCCCTTGAGATCATCCTCGCTGTCCGTGCCGACCGCTGAGCCTTCGATATTCTTGAAGACCCGCTCCAGCGTCTCATTGAGGTTCGGATCCCGCGGCGCGCGCTCACGCACGTTCTGGAACAGTTCGGACGGCAGTACGTAGAAGCCCTTTTCGGCGACCGTC
This sequence comes from Rhodococcus sp. P14, assembly GCF_000256505.1. NCBI lineage: Bacteria > Bacillati > Actinomycetota > Actinomycetes > Mycobacteriales > Nocardiaceae > Rhodococcus > Rhodococcus sp. P14. The sequence goes on from NZ_AJFC01000342.1 coordinate 13,068, forward strand.
TCCTTGCGGCCGAACTCGGCCTCGGCGTCGGGAAGGTGGACGTAGTCGAAGTCCGCCGCGCCGGCGTCGTGCTCGCCCTTGTTAATGTAGGCAGTGAGGTTCTGGGAGATGAACCGATAGAACAGCATGCCGAGCACGTAGCTCTTAAAGTCCCAGCCGTCCACGCTACCGCGCAGATCATTGGCGATCCGCCAGATCGTCTTGTGGAGTTCGGCGCGCTGGGCTTCTTTGGTGGTCGGTGACATGTTCCTCGTGCTCTCCTGCGGACGCTCGCGCGTGCCGCTGTTTCAGTTGAATATCATTTTCAATTTTACCATGCCGCTGGCCTATTTCCGCAGGTCAGCGGCGCAAGTTGCTCCGCGTGGTCGATCAGGATCGTCTGAGCGAATCGAGCTTAGCGGTCTACCAGGACACGTCGGCGGGACCGACACGACCGTTACCGCTCACTTGCAGCCGCCCCGATGCCTCACGGCGCCACGCATGCCGTCTGAGCATGGGGCGTGTCCTGCGTGCCATCCGTGAAGTAGGCCTCGACGTAGACGCAACCTCGTACGGTCGCCAGCGTCGGCCCATACGCCCACCGCACCGAGGTTGCACTCGACGGCTCTGAATATTTCTCGACGGTGTCCGTATCGGGGCGGTGCATCTCCACACGCAGCGTCCACCCGTCCGGAATCCGGTAACGCGCGTCTGGATCGTCATTCCACAGCACCCGTCCGAACACCACCGGACAGTCCGGCCAGGTCCGCACCTCCACCGTGCCGACTACGCGCTTGTCTATATCGAGCAACTCTGGCCGTTCGGTGTCAGCTGACTGGCTTCTTGCGATCGGGCCCGCACACGGATCATTGACCAGTTCCAGTGGATCTTTGTTGTCGTAGCGCGCCTCGATCCGTTCCGCCTCGGTCGGTCTATTGAGCAGCAGGGCGGCGACCGCGACAGCCGCAGTGACGACCACCAGGGCAATGGACGCAGCAGCCTTGCGCAACCGACGGCGGCGCGGCGGTGGCACAGACGGCAGCAACGGCTCTATCGGTGCGTCATGGGTGCGATCGGGATGTGCTTGCGAGCCTTGAGGCTCATCCGCGGACTCGGACGCCATAGTCGTCCCGGCTGAGTGCGCACGGCAGCGGTCGAGGATGCCCTCAGCGACTTGATCCAAGATCAGTTTCTCGTGGCTCTTCCTGAAGGTGTCGGTCGTAACGCTGAGACAGTCCGCCGCTAAGCGACGTCGCTCGGTGTCCGACTGAAACCTGGTGCCGCCCTGGAGGCCAAACGTGCACTCGGCGGCGGTTTGGAAATCACCCCCGCCGAAGCGACTCACCGCGTCCCGCACCAAGGCCTCGACCACCGCCTGCTCTGCCCTCGCGTCATCGGTAAGGCCAAGACGGCGGGCAGCCTGGCTGAGCACAGGCAGCTCGAGCGAACGAGTCTTCGGGATTCCCGCCGTGCGAAGGCTGCCGAGCTCAGCAATGAGCGCCTCGCGGTCTGGAAGCGCACCGGGCTCCATCATGTCCGGATATTGCCCTACCACTCCCCGGTTGTCCACCAGCTCGTTGCCGGCTTGCGTCCGGGGGGCGCGCGTTCAATCACTGCAGGTCAACGCACCACACTCCGCCAAGGAAGGACCCATCATGACGAACCTCATCCCGCGCCCCGGCAGCGCATTTACCTCGAACCGTCCGCCTGAGGGCTTCACGCGAATGGAGAGCCGCGCCCTCGCTCAGCGACAGAACGCGGTCGTCGCCGACGCATTGGTCACCGCTACCCGCCTACAAGCTAAAGGCATGGTGACGGCGGCCGCCATTCAGCTGACCGGCATGCTCAGCCGTGAGGCCGAGTTTCAGAGCCGCGGCAACCCGCAGCTCCTGGCGCGCACGAACTACCTGGTTGATGCCTTCACTGAGTACGCCGCCACCGAGATCAGCGGCTTCCGCTGCGCTTGAAGGGAGTAGGACCATGCCCGAGGTACCGCAGCCCGCACAGCTGCCCGCCGTTGCCCTCGATCTCACCCCCGCCTCGTCACCCTACGACGCCTGGCTGGCAGCACGCGAGATTCGGCTGGCGACCGTGCGAAGTGCGCAGTGCTTTACCCCGAGCATCGCGCAGTGCACGGCACAACGCTACGGCCGCGCCCCGGCCACGGCGCTCAGCGCGATGGAGCTTGCCACCATGCTCACGCAGCTCGTAGTGGAATGGGTCCGGCGATGACGATCGTCTTCTTGGCCGTCTTTCTCGGCGCCGGTGTCGTGCTGACACTCATCATCGTGCTTCCGATCGTCGCCGGCGTGTTGCTGTGCCAGGCGACGATGGCGTTCGTCGTCAGGCCGGTCATGCAGCAGCGTGCCGATCGACGACGGGCGCGTCGACAGGCCGTCGAGGCGGCCGCCCTGATCAGCCAGATCAACCATGACGCGGCGCAAAGCGTGCGGCGCCTGGAGCGCGCCTATGCGCGGACGCGCGCCGACATCCGAGGCCTGGGTCACCCCCGCTAGTCGGCCTCACCCTCCCTGCTTCCTCACCCTAGAAAGGTCGTCCCTGCCATGTCCGTTTTCGAGTCCGAGCCGTCGGTCGAGACACCGGCCGACGATGCCAGTACCGCCGACCTTCCGGCCGCGCGGCAGTGCTTGAGCGACTTCGTGCGTTCCCAAGAGCAGCACACCACGCATGTCGTCGGTTTCGGCTGGATCCCCTGCGCCGACGCGCCGTCGACGTACGAGGAGCTCCAGGCGGCCTACGCCCGGAGCACGGCTACCGGGGAGCCGCTGCCCGTCTCCAGCGCGCACACCGAGCCGGTCATCTACACCTCCAGTGGTGTCACTCTGGCTCACCGCTTCGTCCATGACGTGCACCACGTGCGGCTTGGCCTGAGCTTCGAGCCAGCTGACGAATTAGAGCTGGCACTTTGGCACCTTGAACAGCTCCGTGCCGCCGGCTTCGGCCGTCACAGCCTGGAGTACGCCCTATTCCAAGCCGACCTGGTTGGGCAAGTGCTCGTCAATGGGCTTGGACACTGCTTCCCAGCTGATCAGGAGCGTTTCGCCTTGGACTGCCTCCAGCTCGGCCTCGACGCCGGGGTGCTGCTCGAACTGCGGCGGCGGGAATGAGCCCTGCCGGCCCAAGATCGTGGATCGACCAGTTGGTCGGCGCCTGCGTCGGCCTGCTGGTCGGGGCCATCGCGCTCTACTGCGCGGTGCAGGTGCTGCGGACGCTGCTGCCGTTTGTGGTAACGGTGATCGGCGTACTTGCCCTCGGCGGTGGCCTTATCGCGGCGGTGCGCTGGTACCGCGGGCGCTGGTAATTCGACCTTGGAAATATCGACAATGTGGCCTCGGAAAATGCCGTTCCTATCGCTGTTGTGAAATGCACGCAAGTAGTTGACCGTTCAACAAATTGAACGCACACTAGGGACAGAAATGATCAACGAATTGAACGCGCTTGGCGGCAATTCTTCAGAAAAGGAGGTGTACCCATGTCACGCACACGACGAAATACCAACAATGAAAAAGCGCGCCGCGAGCGCCACATTTCCATCCGCGCCGTCCGGCGACAGCCGCCCGATCTGCGCAAATTAAGCCGGGCTGTCATCGCCCAGGCGCTGGCCGAGGCCGAGGCCGAAGCGGCAGCCCAGGCCACAGCCTCGGTCGACCGCGTCTCGACAGAACACACGCCCGAGCGCGAGGTCCACGATGACGAGTGACCAGGTGGTGTGGCAGGAAATTATTTGGCCGCCGCTCTTGACCGAGGAGCTCGCCTTCGGGCTCCTGCGGCGACTGGCCGCCGATCGTGCCGCCCCATCCATTGTGCTGGAGGCCCGCGCCGACCACCACGGCGTGCGCTACTTGGCGGGGGTGCCGGAGAGCCACCACGCAGTCCTGCGCCGCCACATCGAGCAGCTGGTACCTGGTGCCCTAGTCATCGACTGGGAGTCCCCGCGGGCGGCAGTCCAGACGGTCCGCCGGATTCGCCTGACGGATCGTGAGCGTGCCGTGCAGCCGGCCGACGCCACCGCGACGACTCGTGCCGTCCTCAGTGCCCTGACGGGAGTCCGAGTCGGTGAGCAGCTCGTCATTCAAGCCGTGCTTGGGCCGCGCAAGTTCCCGCAGGCCGTGCCGACCACGCAGCTCGCCGCGCGCCAGACCTGGACTGACAAGTTGCGCTTTGGCCTACGCACCGAGCACGACGCCGATCGGCGTGCCGCGATCAAAGCCAAGCGGGGCACGCATGGCTTCGCCTTGACCTTTCGCCTGGGCGCGGCCGCCGTCACCGCGGATCGCCGCCACACGCTGCTCCTCGAACTGCTCGGTGCGCTCGGGACGGCGGAAAGTCCGGGCGTGCAGGTCGCGATCACTGCCGAACATCCGCACGGCCTCAATGCCGCCCGCGTTCCCTGGCGCTGGCCCCTGCAGCTCAACATCCGAGAGGTCGGCCAGCTGCTCGGCTGGCCGATCAGTGACGACGACCGCGACCTACCGGGCCTGCCTCCCCGCCATCCCCGCCCCGTCCGCCCCCGGCTGCTCGCCGACCCCCACGACCGAATCGTCGCGCAGGCCACCGCACCTGGCGTCAGCGGCCAATTGGGCTACGGCGTCACCGATGCGCTGCGGCACACCTGGGTGCTCGGTCCCAACGGCACCGGCAAGTCGACGTTGCTCCTCAACCTCATCGTCAGCGATATGCAGGCCGGCCGGGCCGTGGTCGTCATCGAGCCGAAGGATCTGGTCCGCGACGTGTTGGCCTGTATTCCGACCGAGCGCCGCGACGACGTGGTGGTGTTCGACCCGCTCGATACGGCCCCAGTCGGGGTCAATCCGCTGATGCGTACGGAGGGCCGACGCGCCGAGTTGGGTGCTGACGCCGTGTTCGGCGTCCTGCGTGCCCTGCACGGTGACGCCCTCGGACCGCGCAGCGCCGACATCCTGCAGAACGCCTTGGCGGTGCTGGCGCGTCGGGACGACGCCAGCCTGGTGATGCTGCCGCTCCTGCTGACCCATCACGGCTTCCGACGTGCGGCCACGGCCCACGCGCTACGCGACGACCCGATTGCGGCTGGTCCGTTCTGGCAATGGTTCGAGGGGCTGTCCGACGAGGCCCGTAGTCAGATCGTGGCCCCACTGCAAAACAAGCTGCGCCCGCTACTGCAGCCGGGACTCCGCGCCGCGCTAGGTCAGCGCCGACCGCGCTTCAATCTGCGCCAGGTCCTCACTGAGGGCAAAATTCTGCTGGTCCCGCTCCAAAAGGGTGTCCTCGGCCCGGAGGCCGCGCAGCTGCTGAGCGCTTTGATCTTGGCCGAACTGTGGCAGGCGATCCGCGAGCGGGCCGCCGTGCCCGCACACCAGCGGCCGCCGGTGATGGTCTACATCGATGAGGTCCAGGATTATCTGCACCTGCCGACCGATCTGTCGGACGCCCTGGCCACCTCCCGCAGTCTCGGCGCAGGCTTCCATCTGGCCCACCAGTATCGCGACCAGCTGTCCCCGGCGATGCGGGCAGCCTTCGAGGCCAATGCCCGTTCGCGGATCTGTTTCCAGTTGAGTGTCGCTGACGCTAGAGCAATGTGCGCCGGGCAATCCGTGCTCAGTCCCGAGGACTTCACGGCCCTGCCGGCCTACCACGTCTACGCCAGCCTCCTAAGAGACAACGCCGCCCAGCCGTGGGCCTCGGGTATGACGCTGCCGCCACCGCCGTCAACCAGCGACCCGGCCGACATCCGCGCTCATTCCCGGGACCGTTTCGGCCAACCGCGCGCCGCCATTGAAGCTGGCTTCGCCGAACTGCTGCAGCTCGACGCGCCGCCGGATGAGCCGGTCTTAGGGCGCCGTCGGCGGGGGGCGTCATGACGGGTCGGCGCTCCCCAGGCAGGGGTGTACCGACCGGCTACCCGGTCGTGTGGTCGACCGGGGTGACGTCCTCGCAGGTGGGGGCGACATCGGGTGTGCCAGGGGTGCCGACTCGTGACGATTCGTCTCGTCCCTCTTCTTCGGCCGGGCGCCGGGTCGGGCGGCGCCGGTTGACGGTGATTCGTGACGGGCTGTCGGACCGGGACTGGGCCATTCTTGGCACCGTGGCCGCTCACCGCTTCCTGACCACCACCCAGGTCCAGGCCTTCCATTTCACTAACCACTCCAGCGACCTATCGGCGGCCCGCGTCTGTCGGCGCGTGCTGGAGCGGCTGCGCCGTGATCGCCTGCTGGGCACCCTCCAGCGTCGGGTCGGGGGAGTCCGCGCCGGCTCGGCCTCCTACGTGTGGCACCTTGATACCGTCGGCGACCGACTCCTCCGGGAAACGTCCCGCCCCGGCCCGCGGCGGCGCACCTTCGAACCGTCACTGCACTTCCTGCAGCACACCCTGGCCGTGGCTGACCTGCACCTGCGGTTGCGACAAACAGCCGCCACCGGGGCGATCGAGCTGCTACGGGTGCAGACCGAACCGGCCTGCCATCGCCGCTATCCCCACCTCGGCGGTGGTCTAAGCACCCTGAAGCCGGACCTGTATGCCCTGACGGCGGCTGGCGACTTTGAGGACAGCTGGTTCTTCGAGGTCGACCTCGGCACCGAAAGCGTGCCGCGGCTACTGGCTAAATGCGCCGAGTACGAGGCCTACCGCCGCAGCGGCGTCGAGCAGCAGGCCAGTGGGGTCTTTCCGCTCGTGGTCTGGCTGATCACTGCGGCGCGTCGGCGTGCCGCCCTCACCGCTGCCATTGCCACGGATCCGGGGCTGCCAGGCGAGTTGTTCCGGGTGCTCGATCCGAACGACCTACCCGCCCTCGTGGCCGGAGGCACCCCGTGAGTGGCCTGCCCCGCAACCAGGTGCTGGTCGGCGACGCCCTCGCCAGCCTCCGCACTCTGCCGACTGGCAGCGTCGACATGGTCCTGACGAGTCCGCCGTACTTCCGGCTGCGCGACTACGGCGCTCCCGGGCAACTCGGCCTCGAACCGCACGTCGATGACTGGGTGGCGGCCCTGACGGCGGTCAGCCGTGAACTCCGGCGTGTCCTGGTGCCGACCGGCACGGTCTGGCTGAATGTCGGCGACACCTACGCCACGCACGCGCGCCAAGGTGCGCCCACCAAGAGCTTGGCGTTAGCGCCAGAGCGGTTGGTGCTGGCGCTGCAGGCGGAGGGCTGGATTGTGCGCAACAAGGTCGTCTGGGCCAAGACCAACCCGATGCCCACCAGCGTCCGTGACCGGCTGGCCTGCACCTACGAGGTCATCTACGTCCTGGCCAGAGCGCCGCGCTACTTCTTCGACCTCGACGCGGTCCGCGTGCCGCACCGCTCCCACCCGACGAGCCGACCACGGGCGGCGACGCGGCGGCCGCGCGAAGCCTGGCGCGGGCCTAACGGGGACGACGCCGCCGGCCTCGCCACGATGAAGGCGGCTGGCCGGGTCGGACATCCACTCGGCAAGAATCCCGGTGACGTCTGGCAGCTGGCCACCAGCAGTTTCCGCAGCGACCACCACGCCACCTACCCCGTCGCGCTGGCCGTCCGTGCCATCCAGGCCGGGTGCCCGGAAGCCCGCTGCGTGCGCTGCCGCGCGCCGTGGCGCCGCCGGACCATTCGAGCTCTCGGCGGCACCGCCACCCGGGCGGCCTTGGGACCGGGCTGCGCGTGCGCCGCCGAACGGGAGCCAGGCCTGGTTCTCGACCCCTTCCTCGGCAGTGGCAGCACCGCGGTGGCCGCTGAGCAGCTCCAGCGCGACTGGCTCGGCATCGAACTGAGCGGGGACTTCGCCGCCCTGGCGGAGGCCCGGATCTGCGACGCCCGGGCCGGGCCTCAGCGGGTGACCGGCTAGTCCGGCTGCCTCGTCGGTGCCCTGCGGCCGCAGTGAGCGTCATCCCGACGTTCATCGGCCGCACCAACACCGAGGAGGTAGCCATGTCCACTCCGGACGAACCGGCCAGCAAGGGTGGCGGCGTCAAGACGCTGGCCATCCGGCTGGAACCGGAAATGCACGCCCAGCTGAGCCTGATCGCCCAGCTGCGCGGCAGCACCATCACCGACGAGTTCCGGGCCGCCCTGGTCGCCCACATCGAGGCCGCCAAGTCGGCTCCGGAGCTCGCCAGCAAGGCCGACACGGCGCTGGCCGACATCGAACGCGAGGCCACCTTGCGCCGCGAGGCGATCGCCGCCCTGTTCGCGGCCGACGCCCCGCCCAAGGGCGCGCCGCGGGGCAGTCGCAAGGCCGGTGGTGATGGTGTCGGCTGAGTCCTGACCGCACCCGGTTAGCTCGGTGTTCCCCTCTTGCCAGGGGAACGGACGGCGGGAGCGGCAGTTCGAGGTTCGCCTCACTGCCGGCTCCCGCCGCCCACTCATCAACTGCACACGAAAGGAGGTGACAATGCCCCATGAACACCCTTCAACCCCCGGCGACCACGACGCCAATTCGGAGCGCCCGTCGACACCGAGCCCGCGCATCTACGTGGCCTCGCTGGCCGACTACAACGCCGGCCGCCTGCACGGCGTCTGGCTGGAAGCCGACCGCGGCCCCGCCGAGCTGCAAGCTGACATCCAGGCCATGCTGGCCGCCTCGCCCGAACCGGGCGCCGAGGAGTACGCCATTCATGACTATGACGGCTTCGGCGACGCCCGTCTGGCCGAGTTCGACTCCCTGGAACTGGTCAGCCGCATCGCCCGCGGCATCACGGCGCACGGCCTGGCGTTCGCCGCCTGGGCCGACATTCAAGCCGGCGACGAAGCGGCCCTGGACCGCTTCGAGGAGGCTTACCTGGGCCACTACGACTCCGAACAGGCCTACGCCGAGCAGCTCATCGACGACCTCGGCTACCAGCAGCTCCTCGACAACTTCATCCCTGCCTCGCTGCGTCCCTACGCGCGGATTGATATCGAGGCGCTGGCCCGGGACATGCAGCTCGACGGCGACCTGCACTTCTATCCTGCCGACGACGGCGGGGTCTGGATATTTGATGGGCGGGTGTAGTTCTTTTCTCGGAGAAATCGGTTTGTCGCCGCATAATGAGGAATGACCGAGGAAACCCTTGCCTATTATTCTATTTCGCCGTTGTGGAAATGTCTGAAATCGTTGAATGAATTGAACGGAAGAAATACAATAAGAATAGAAATTGAAGAGGAAAAAATATGAATCCAGAACAAGCATTTAAACTGGCGCAGACCTTACGCACACGGCGCGGTGAACTTGGCTTATCGGCCAGCGAAATCGCTCGACGGGCCGACGTCGCCAAAGCGACCGTCACCCGGCTCGAACTGGGCGAAATTCCCCAACCCCGCCCCGACAATTTACGTGCCATCGCTGAAGCATTAGAGCTGCCCGTCGCCGACCTCTTTGCTGCCGCCGACTGGATACCCGAAGGCGAACTGCCCACCCTGACCCCATACCTGCGCACCAAGTACAAGGACATGCCTGCTGATGCTGTGCGCGAGATTGAGCAACACTTCGCCGCCGTCGCCGAGCGTCACGGCATTACGTTTAATCACACCGCTGGCCCGTCGACCGGGCAAGACGAATAACTAACGATTCACTGTGAAAGGAGACGCCATGACCCACCGCACCATCAACCACTACGAGAACCGCAGCGTCCTGGCCTCCCTGCGCACAGTGATTCCTGCCCGCAATCACATCACTTTTGCCGAAGCCCTGCGCATTGCCGAGCTGCACGCCAACCGTCTACTGGAGCTCCACCGCATCAGCGACGGACCAACTCCAAGCGACCTGATCACTGAGCTGCCGAAGCTCCAGATTGAGTACGTCAAGGCGCCGGTATCTGGCGCCAGCTTTTGGAACGGCCGCGCCTGGATCATCCAACTCAACCGCGCCGAGAGCTTCACCCGTCAGCGCTTCACGCTGGCCCACGAGTACAAGCACATCATCGACCACGGTGCCGCCACCCGGCTGTACGTCGGCTCCGCCACCACCTCCGCGGCCGCGCAAGCTGAACAGGCCGCCGACTACTTCGCCGGCTGCCTGCTGGTGCCGCGCCGCCTCCTCAAGCGCGCCTGGGGCAACGGCCTGCAGCGCCCACGCGACCTCGCCCGCCACTTCCAGGTATCCGAACAAGCCATTGCGGTGCGTCTGGCCCAAACCGGCCTGGTCGAGCGCACGGCGCGCTGCCGCCCACCCCGCCACTCTTCCTCTGCTGCCGCCCCGATCCGCTACTACCGGGCCGCGCCGGCCCTGCAAGGAGCCTGACATGAACCCGTCGCCACGCACTGACCCAGCCGAACCGGCGGTGGCGGTATCTTATATCCGGGTGTCGACCAAGGAGCAGGCCGAGCGCGACGGCGATCCGGAAGGCTACTCGATTCCGGCGCAGCGCGAAGCCAACCGCCGCAAGGCCACGGCTATCGGCGCCGTGGTGGTAGAGGAGTTTGTCGACCGCGGCGAATCAGCCCGCTCGGCCGATCGACCGGAACTGCAAAAGCTCCTGCGCTTCATCGCGGCCCATCCGGTTGACTACGTCCTGGTGCACAAGGTGGATCGCTTGGCGCGTAACCGCGTCGACGACGTCGAAATCAACCTGGCTATCCGTAAGAGTGGGGCCACGCTGGTCTCGGCCACCGAGAACATTGACGAGACGGCGTCCGGCATGCTGCTGCACGGCATTATGAGCTCGATTGCCGAGTTCTACTCACGCAACTTGGCTACGGAGGTCCTCAAAGGGATGGAACAGAAAGCTAAGACCGGTGGCACCCCTGGCAAAGCGCCACTTGGCTACCGCAACGTCGCCGCCGTGAACCCCGAGGGACGGGAGGTACGTACCGTCGCCATCGATCCCGACCGGGCGCCGCTGATTACCTGGGCCTTTCAGGCCTACGCCACGGGTGACTGGACATTGCGCCGTCTCGCCGTCGCCTTGGAAGAGCGCGGCCTGACCTCGCGCCCCACCACCCGGTCACCAGGCGGTCCGCTGGCGCTCAACTCGGTGCATAAGATCTTGCGGGCGCCGTACTACAAGGGCGAGGTGACCTACCGCGGCGCCCAGTACCCGGGTCGGCATCAGCCGCTGATCGACGAAGCCACCTGGGCGCGCGTGCAAGAAGTGCTTGACGCCCGGGCTACTGGGGAGCGCTCCCGCGAGCACCCGCACTACCTCAAGTCGAGTGTCTTCTGCGGCGGCTGCGGCAGTCGTCTGATCGTGACGATGTCCAAGAACCGCTACGGCGCGCTCTACCCCTACTTCATCTGTCTAGGGCGCCACAGCAAAGGCAATGGCTGCACCCGCAAGGCGGTACTCATCTCAGTCGTTGAAGAGCTGGTCGAAGATGCCTACCGGACGATCCAGCTCGATCCGGAGGTGCGACGCCAAATTGAAACCCGGCTGATAACCGAGATCGCGGCCACCCGAGCAGGTATCGACGCCGAGGTGCGGGACCTTACGACCCAGAAGGAGCGGCTCCTGACCGAGCGCACCCGGCTCCTCCAGGCCCACTACGCCGGGGCTGTGCCGCTTGATCTGCTCAAGAGTGAGCAGGACCGCATCGCCCGCCAACTGGGTGCCATCGAGGAGCGGCTGTCGGCCGCCAACGTGGCGATCGACGACGTCGAAGCCAATCTCCGGCGGGCACTGGACTACGCCACCAACTGCTATCAGGGCTACCTGGCGGCTGGCCCACACGTACGCCGGCTCTACAACCAGGCCTTCTTCGAAAAGATTTACGTCGAGGATGACGACGTGCGCGTCATGCTGCAGGAGCCGTTCAAGACGCTCACCGATCCTACGGCCACCGGCGAGGCGGGGGAGCGCGTGACGGCGTCCAACGAGCCTGATAGGCCGTCGTTAACGGAGGTCATGAGCAGAAACAACAAACCTTCGTCCTGGGACGAAGGTTTGAATGGAACAATTCTGGTGCCCCCGGCAGGACTCGAACCTGCGACCTAGAGATTAGAAGGCTCTTGCTCTATCCAGCTGAGCTACGGAGGCGCGGCCAGAATCTTAACTGTTTGCCGGTGCGTGCCCGACCGAGGCCCCGCCGCTGCCGGCGCGGTGGGCGCGTGCGTCCCGATCGGGCGGCGAATCCGCCCGTCGCGCCGCGAGCGCGGGCATACACTCCGTAGGTAGCTGAAATGTGAGGTATGCCACATGCAAGTACCTTCGGCTTTCGAATACGAGCGCGCCACCGGCATCGAACACGCCATCGCTCTACTGGACGAACGCGGCGAGGAAGCCCGAGTCGTCGCTGGTGGGCACAGTCTCCTGCCGATGATGAAACTGCGGCTCCCCCGCCCCCCGGGGC